>JBEKKD010000425.1:0-4200 GCA_050010895.1 Armatimonadota bacterium | reverse complement strand
CGGCAGGAGGTAAGTCGCCGTTGCCAGCAGCCGTTCGCCAGGTCCCAGATTCGGGATCCTGAACTTGATTGTGCCGGCATTCGCGTTGATCTCTGCCATGTCGCCGGCGTCCGGCACGGGTGCCCCGTTCACGGTCAGCATTCCCCTAACCCGATCAGTAGCCGCACCCCGAATCGCGGGCATGCGCAATTCCAGGGCGCAGTCGTGTATGCTGCCGCTTGACGCATTGTGCATCCACCACGCGTATGTTACGCAGTCAACAGAAGGCTCGCGCCTGCGGTAATGCCCGATCCCGCGATTCTCCACAGTGCCGATCGGTTTTCCATGTTTGTCCAGCTGTATGCTGCGAACCGGCTCGCTCGCCAATACCCGCTCTTTTGTCGCTTTGACGGGCGTCTGCCCCCGCTCTCCTATCACCGGTCCGCCGAACCACCTATACGCGGTCTGCTTGACAGTCACGGGGCCCTCGCCACCCTGGCCCGAAATGATCTTCTCGTACTGTGGCACGCGCCACGGCTTCACATACACCATGTTCTCGTCCGGAAGCACCGGCTCAAGGATGTCCAGTGCCTCAAGCGCTACCTGCGATGCTACCGAGGCGAGCTGATGAGTTGGCGGCGATCCCCACGCACGAGTCTGCATGCTCAGCGTACGCAGGGACCCACCTGGCAGAGTGAGATACAGCCGCGGACATAGTGTGGAGTTCCCGCTGCTAGCTGTGGTAGCGTGAAGCCACAAGAGTGTATCGGCGTTCCGGCGTCGGATGATGCCCTGGAGCTCTTCCGAAGTGGCCACAGGAGGCACGAGCCAGATCTCCACCTTACGGTCTATGTGGAGCGCCTCTACCAGCTTCTGAACACTGTCAGACACCGCAAAGGAAGCATCGCCGCTCGCAAGCGTGTCGGGAGCAACGAGGATCCGCAGATTCCTCGCGGTTTTCGTCAGAGGACGAGAGGCGAGCCCCACGTACACTGTTGCAACGATGGCCGTGCCGACGATCACCAGCAATAGCACCCACCACAGCTGCAGGAGCGCGCGCCGCTTCTCACGCGGCAGGAGAGCGTAGGAAACAACAACCAATAAGATGCCTATGCCGCTCACGAGTATCAGCCCAAGCGGCCACGGGAGACCAGGCGGCAGCAGGTCCCAGAGCTTCATGTCAGGTCTGCTTCCCTCGTAGTCGGTTCGCGCCCAGCTCCAGGAGTTTACCACTCGGACAGATGGTCGTCGAGCGAAGGCAGCCGATTTCCAGGCTCCCCCAGGATTTGCGACCGACCCGGCCCGGGGCGGGAGCAGCATGCCGCCAGTGATAGGCCCGGCTCCTACCCTCGCCCCTCCAGGGCGAACACAGGCGAGACGCCTGTGCCACTGGCCTGGGGAATGCGCGGCGTGGTGGCGGAAGGAACGGAGGGGCGTCGGCACTGAAGTACCGACGCAACGGGGGATTCCCACAAGTCGCCCCTGCGGGGCGAGGGCGGGTTACCAACCCGCCCCACTGAGAGGGAGCAGGAGACACGCTCCTGCCAAGCCCGTACGAGAACGGCGTGATTCCCGCCAGAGACGGGTAAACCTCGCTACGCTCGGAATGACAAGGGCGGCCCGCGCATTTACAACGCTCTGCGGCCTTGGTATAATCCGTCTTGCCGGGGCGGTTAGCTCAGTTGGTTAGAGTACCTGCTTGACATGCAGGGGGTCGGTGGTTCAAGTCCACTACCGCCCACCAGGCGCCGCCAGAGGCGGCGCCAGAGAATAGAAAATAGAGAATAGAGAATAGAGAATAGAGGCGATGGTTGTTTTGAGCGCGATGACGACCGGGACTACGACCTGACGCTCTCCGGGAGCATGCGCGTGTTGTCGCCTCCCGGGGCACGAGGGCACCGGGGGGTTTTTGTTTTCCAACAGGAAGGGAGCCCGCCCTTCGACTTCGCTCAGGGTGAACTCCGGGGCTCCGCTACGACTGAGTATCGTCTGCCGTCATTGAACGTGGGAGAGGTGAAGCATGGGCGAGATATTCGAGATCGAGCCGGAGGAACGAGGCGCGGGCAGCATTCTGGACTGGCTGCAGCGCTATCATCCCGATGCCGCGGGCGAGGCGGTGGCCGTGCAGGTCGACGGCGCGCTGCTGGACTTGACGGCGGCGCTGCCGAGCGAGGGTCGCATCACTGTGCTGACCTTCAGCGATGAGGCGGGGCGCGAGGTCTACCGCCACACCGCGTCACACATCATGGCGCAGGCGGTGCAGGCGCTCTACCCGGATGCGCGGCTGACCATCGGCCCGGCGATCGAGGACGGCTTCTACTACGATTTCGACACCCACACCACGTTCCAGCCGGACGATCTGGCGCGCATCGAGGCGCGGATGCGGGACATCATCGCCAAGGACGCGCCGCTGCAGCGCCAGGAGATCGGCCGATCGGAGGCGATCGCCATCTTCAAGGCGCGAAGCGAGAAGTACAAGGTTACGCTGATCGAGGAGTTGCCGGGAGATGAGCGCATCTCGGTCTATTATCAGGGCGACTTCGTCGATCTCTGTCGCGGACCGCATCTCCCGTCGACGGGCAAGCTGAAGGCCTTCAAGTTGCTCAGTGTCGCCGGCGCGTACTGGCGAGGCGACGAGCGCAACCCGATGCTGCAGCGCATTTACGGAACGGCGTTCCCGGAGCAGGCGCAGCTCGACGAGTTCCTGCGCCTGCGCGAGGAGGCGGAGAAGCGCGATCACCGCCGGCTCGGGCGAGAACTGGACCTGTTCTCGGTGCCGGAGGCGCTGGGCGGCGGCCTGGTGCTCTGGCACCCGAAGGGGGCGACGGTGCGCCGCGTGATCGAGGATTTCTGGCGCGCGGAGCATCTCAAGCGCGACTATCAGCTCGTCTACAGCCCACACATCGCCCGCGCGCACCTGTGGGAGACGAGCGGCCATCTCAGCTTCTATCGCGAGGGCATGTACGGGCCGATCATGATCGAGGAGGAGGAGTATCGCCTCAAGCCCATGAACTGCCCGTTCCACGTGCTGATCTATAAGAGCCAGGTGCGCAGCTACCGCGAGCTGCCGATCCGGTATTGCGAGCTCGGGACGGTGTATCGCTACGAGCGCTCGGGCGTGCTGCACGGATTGCTGCGGGTGCGGGGATTCACCCAGGACGACGCGCATCTTATCTGCACCCCGGATCAGATCGGCGACGAGGTGAAGGGCGTGCTCGATTTCACCATCTTCATGATGAACGCGTTCGACTATCACGATTTCACGGCCGCTCTGAGCGTCCGCTCGGAGGGCGATGTCTCCAAGTACATGGGCAGCGACGAGCAGTGGCAGCTTGCGGAGCGCTCTCTGTCCGAGGCACTGGAGAGCCGCGGCGTATCGTACACCCGCGAGCCCGGCGAGGCGGTTTTCTACGGCCCGAAGATCGACATCAAGCTGAAGGATTCGATCGGGCGCTACTGGCAAGGGCCGACCATCCAATTCGACTTCAACATTCCGCAGCGATTCCAGATGGAGTACATGGCGGCGGACGGCGAGCGCCACACGCCGCTCATGATTCACCGAGTAGTGCTAGGGTCGCTGGAGCGATTCATGGGCGGGCTGGTCGAGCACTATGCGGGCGCTTTCCCGGTGTGGCTGGCGCCGGTGCAGGCGCGGGTGCTGCCCATCGCCGACCGGCACCACGACTATGCGCGCCAGGTGGGCGCGCGACTCCGGGAGGCGGGGGTCCGGGCAGAGGTGGACGACCGCAAGGCGACCACGCGGGCGAAGATCCGCGATGGCGAAGTCGAGAAACTCCCGTATCTGCTGATCGTGGGAGATCGCGAGGCGGAATCGGGCGCGGTCTCCGTTCGCCAGCACGGGAAAGGCGATCTGGGATCACAGCCGTTGGATGAGTTCATCGGTCACCTGACCTCCGAGCTAGCGGCTCCTTCATCATAGGGCTGGCCCTGGTCTGGAAACCTACGGACGTTCGCCCAATGAAGTAACGTCGGGCGAACGTCTTCTTTCAGGCATTCGCTGATCCTTTGATGACTTTCGCCCTTACTCCTTTGGGCGAAAGTCATTAGCAGCGACGCGCGACAGAGCCGTCCGCCGGTTGGCGGGCGGCGCTTTTTTGTATGCCGGGCATGTACTCGTTCTCGGAGGTGAGAGTCCTCTACGGGCCAGGGAGTCGGCACCGTTATGCGAAGGCAAGGGCGTCGCCGTGAGGCGGGGTCTGA
>JBEKKD010000424.1:0-4203 GCA_050010895.1 Armatimonadota bacterium | reverse complement strand
CTAGTGTTAAGTCCCAGAAATAAATAGTGTAGTATCTGGCGGTGCCGTGGTATCTTTGGGGCAGGAGAAAGCGTCATGCCCCGGCCGCCCAAGGTGACTTTGCTGGCAGAGGAACGAGACGTGTTGGAAGCCATGTCCCGGGCGCGAAGTTCGCCGGCGCGAGCAGTGATGCGGGCTCGCATCGTGCTCAAGAGCGCGCAGGGCCTGTCGGCGCCCGAGATCGCCTCCCAAGTGGAGTGCAACGTGAACACGGTGCAGCAGTGGCGGGGCCGCTTCTTGGCGTGCCGGCTGGCGGGCTTGCAGGAGCGGCCGGGCCGGGGCCGGCCGGCTGAGTTGGCGGGAGAACGGGAGGCGCAGGTGGTGGCACAGACCTTGGAAGCGCCAGCCGATGCCACTCACTGGAGCGCGCGGCGACTGGCCCAGAAGGCGGGAGTGAGCAAGTCCAGCGTGCATCGGATCTGGCAACGCTACCAGCTGCAACCGCATCGGGAGAAGACCTTCAAGTTCAGCCGCGATCCGCTGCTGGTCGAGAAGGTGGTGGATGTGGTAGGCCTCTACCTCAATCCGCCGGAGAATGCGCTGGTGCTGTGTGTGGACGAGAAGAGCCAAATCCAGGCGCTCCAGCGCACCCAGCCGCTGCTGCCACTGCGGACGGGATTGCCGGCCGCCCGCACCCATGACTATGAGCGCCACGGCACCACCACGCTCTTTGCCGCTTTGGATCGAGCGACGGGTGAGGTGCTGGGGCGCTGCGCGCAGCGGCATCGCCATCAGGAGTTCCTCAGTTTCCTGCGCCTGATTGATCGCACCTATCCCCAAGGGGAGATTCATCTGGTCCTCGACAACTACGGCACTCACACCCATGAGCGGGTGGAGCGCTGGTTCGGCCGCCATCCCCGCTTCGTGCCCCACTTCACACCCACCGGCGCCTCCTGGCTCAACCTAGTGGAGGGCTGGTTCTCCCTGCTCACCCGCCAACGCGTGCGGCGGGGCAGCTTCACCAGCACCATGGCCTTGGTCAAAGCCATTCATGCGTATCTGCGGGCCTGGGAGCAGAACCCGACGCCCTTTGCCTGGACCAAAACCCCCGAGCAAGTGCTCGCTCCATATCACCTAAATATTTCTGGGACTGAACACTAGCGAGGATGAAAGCGCGGCCAGGCGCCGAATAGGGAGCATGGCGAGACTGTCACGCGCTCTTCGGTCGCGAGCGATCTCGGCGGCTCGCAATGACAATGTCGCGGTGAGCCACAGCTACATCGGTCCCGCGACGAGGTGATCATGCGCATCATCATCAGCTTCGACACCGAAGACTTCACCGATCCGGCATCGAACGACGCGCTGCTGCGGATCTGCCAGACACTCACCACGCGCGGGGTGCAGGCGAGCTTCGGCCTGGTCGGCGAGAAGGCGCGCTTCATCCGCGACCAGGGCCGCCTGGATGTGATCGAGGCGCTGAGACGTCACTGCATCTGCTATCACAGCGACAACCACTTCCTGTTTCCGGACAAGACCCACCAGCCGCAGTTCGCATCAGAGACCATCGAGGAGTGCGATTGGGATGAAGCAGTGCGATGGCTGGTGGCGACGGAAGCGCGGGGGCTAACAGATATCGAGGGCCTCTTCGGCCGGCGCCCGATCACCTACCTGCGCACGTGTGGCGATTCCGCGCCACAGATTCAGGAGGCGTACCGGCAGCTCGGGCTCAAGGTCTTCGCCTACGGGCCATCGCTGTACGAGCAGCGGCGGCACATCGCGCACTACGCGAACATGCTCTGCGTGTCGCTGCCGCTGGTGTCCGAGGAGTTCACGTACAGGGGTGAGGGGCCGGCGAAGCTGGACGCGCTCGCGACCGCGGGCGAGGACCTGATCAACGTGCGCTTCCACCCTTGCCGTTTCATCAGCGACGAGTGGTGGGACGTGGTCAACTACTTGAACATCCCCGACCCGCCGACCCGGCCGCCGTACGAGATCGCTCCCCGCGTCTCGTCTGAGGAAACCGATCAGCGCATCCGCCGACTGGGCGAACTGGTGGACTACGCCCGCGAGAAGTACGGAGCGCAGTTCACGACCTATGACGCGCTCTGGCATTTGACCCCGCGCAGCCCCGCGCTGCTCTCGCGCACGCAGGTTCTGGAAGTGGCGAAGCTGGTGCGCCGGCGAATGAGCTACATGCAGGTGGATTGGGTCACGCTGAACCTGGCTGAGGCCTTCGGCGCGATCATCTGGGCCAGTCTCAACCCCGAAGCCGAGCAGATCCCGCTGCGTCCTCTCGTCGGCCCTGTGGCCGCGCCGCGCCTGGGCGCTGCTCCTGTCGGTCACGGCGCGCACCTGACCGCGAACGAGATCGTCCGCGCCTGCCGTGAGGCCGAGGAGGTGATCGAGTCCAAGTGCCGCGTACCGCACGAGGTCACGCTGGGCAGCGTGCTGGCGCCGCCGGGCGTCCTGCTCAAGGCCGCGGCGGCCCACCTCCTCCGCGAACCCGCCATCGCCCTCGAACCCGCGCCCCTCTACCCCGAGGGCTTCGACGACATGCTGCGCAAATGGAACGAAGCGAATTTCGACATGGTCGCCTTTTTCCCCAACCGCAACCGCCCGGCGCCGAACACGAAGATGGCGATCAAGCTGCAGTACTGGACGTATAAGCCGGGGGAGTGACCATGCGGCTTCGGCGCAGCCGAAACGCAGCGTAGTGGGGCGGGTTGGCAACCCGCCCTAGCCGCCGCAGGGGGCTATATGTGCATCCCGAACCGGAAGCGGCTTCGCCACTTCGCGCAGGTTACCAACCTGTGCCACCAGGCCAGGGGGGACCCGCTTCACCGGTGTGCTTCACAGCGGCAGTTTGAACGCCCTCGCCACACCAGCGTCTTGCCGGCTGTCTCGGCAAGACGCATCCACTACTGCAATCTGAAAGCTCTGGCGACGTACACCGCCATCTGATCGCGGGTGCACACGTACTCGGGGTGGTAATCGCCGTCCGGATAGCCCTTGGTCACGTCGATGCCGGGCTGGGCGATGTACTCCACGTACGTGTACGCCCAGAAGTCGGTCGGCACGTCGGGGAATGTCGCTGTCGCCGGCGGCGTGTAGCCGGTCAGATCCAGCCGAGCTGCGGTCGGGGTGTAGATGCTGCGGGCGATGAATACCGCCATCTGGCCCCGATCCACCTGATCGGTGGGTTTGTAAGTTCCGTCCGAGTAGCCCTTGACGACGTTCTCCGCGACCGCGTATTCCACATACTTGAACGCCCAGTAATCGATCGGCACATCGGAGAAGGTCGCGGTGGCTGGGCCGCTGGGCACGTTGGCATCACCCCCTGCCAGCGCGCGGGAGATGTAGACTGCCATCTGGTCGCGCGTCACCGGGTTGCTCGGCTGATACGTACCGTCGGAGTAGCCCTGGACGATGCCGGCGGCATAGGCGGCCTCGATCTGTTGGTAAGCCCAATAGTAGCGGTTCACATCGGGGAAAATGTCCCCCAGAACCACCAGGTGCACGACTTGGTTATTGTACCGATCCGCCACCCAACAGGAGCCATCCGTGGGGTTCGCCGAGACGGACCACAACCCGTCGAACGCGCTGCTGGCCGACCGCCACAGCTCCTCACCGGCCGAAGACAGGTGCACCACCTCGTTGTAACCGGCGTCCGCCACCCAGCCCACCCAGCAGGAACCATCCGTGGGGTTCGCCGAGACGCAAATCGCGGGGAACGCGCTGCTGGCCGATCGCCACAGGTCCCCACCGGCCGCAGACACATGCACCACCTGGTTGTGCTGGGTGTCCGCCACCCAGCAGGAGCCATCCGTGGGGTTCGCCGAGACGGAGTACGGAAAGTTGAACGCGCCGCTGGCCGACCGCCACAGCTCCCCACCGGCCGAAGACAGGTGCACCACCTGGTTGTCACCGGAGTCCGCCACCCAGCAGGAGCCACCCGTGGGATTCACTGAGACGGACGACGGGTTAACGAGCGCGCCGCTGGCCGACCGCCACAGTTCCGCCCCGGCCGCCGAGAGGTGCACGACTTGGCTCCAGTCCGCCACCCAGCAGGAGCCGTCCGTGGGGTTCGCCGAGACGCATCTCGCGGAGAACGCGCTGTTGGCCGACCGCCACAGCTCCCCCCCGGCCGAAGACAGGTGCACCACCTCGTTGTAACCGCCGTCCGCCACCCAGCAGGAGCCATCCATGGGGTTCACCGAGACGGTG
>JBEKKD010000423.1:0-4212 GCA_050010895.1 Armatimonadota bacterium | reverse complement strand
ACTACAATCTGTAGTCGCTAAGCCCGCGCCTCCCCCACCACCCTCCGCACGTTCCCGTGCGCGATGGCCTCTTTCGCTGCGTCCGACAGGTTGAGCCGCTCGAACTGGTCCCGCAGCGGCGCGGAGGTCGACGGGCTGAACGGGAAGTCCGAGCCGAACATGATGCGGTCGTGGCCGCAGCGCTTTACGTAGTCCTCGACCCACTCGTTCGGGACGGTCGAAATGTCGGTGTAGATAGTGGGCTGCTTCCAGATTCCCCGCAAGCAGAACCGCTCGTAGCCGCCGTTGAGCCTGCCCATGTGGGGGATGCTCACGCGGACGCCCGGCGCGAGTTCGTCGATGAAGCGCACCGTGTACTCCCACTCTTCCTCCAGACACACGATCAGGTTGCGACGGCGAATCTCGGCGATCGCCGCTGCGCAGCGGGGGTCATCGTAGTGATAGTGCGGCTCATCGCCATGCCGGTGCCACTTGATTCCCAGGTGCCGCGGCGAGAGCTGGTCTATGGCGAAATCGTTCCAGATGAAGAAGAAGGGGAAGACCTCGAAACCCGGGCGCGAGAGTGAGAGCACGTACTCGTTGGATCGCTTTCGACGCGACTGCCACTCAGCGCTATCCTCGAAGTTGGGATCGAGGCGGTCGTAGACCTCGGGGACCGGCGAGAACATCACCGCGCCCGTGATTCTGCCGCTCGCCGCCCAACTCAGATAGTCCTCGAACGCCTGCGGCTGAGGATGCCCATTGCGCGGATCGGTCCTGCATTCCTTGCCGCAGTGAACGTGTGCGTCGATGAGGGGAAGGTCCATGCCCATTGCTCCTTGGGTCGTGTCGGCTGATGGTAGCACGTTCGCGTAGAGCAGAGAAGCGGCGAATCACGGTTGTCACCCCGAGGGGGTCCGCCACAGGCGAGCGATCGTGGGGGTCTCGGCGCCACTCGCAATGACACCAGTTGCGACGCGCTGAGAAGTAGCATGAATCCCTGATATTCATGTAGAATCTACGTCAGGTCGCGAGCGCGCAACCGCGTTCTGTTAGGGATCGCAAGGAGTTCCGTTTTGCTGTTCTGCGAGCCGATCTTCCTGTTCTTCTTCCTGCCGCTCACGCTGGCCGCGTACTACGCCGCCCCCCGCCGCGCGCGAAACGTGGTGCTCAGTCTCGCCAGCTTGCTCTTTTACGCAGCGGGCGAATGGCGATTCCTGGGCTGGCTGGTGGCCTCGATCGCGGTCAACTACTGGATCGGCCGGGGGATTGCGGGGACGCGAGGCACGGCGTGGGCGAAGCGCCTGCTGATCATCGGGATCGCCAGCGATCTGTCGCTGCTGGTCGTGTTCAAATACGCGGGATTCATCGTCAGCAGCCTCGACGGCCCGCTGACGCTCCTGGGATTGAAGCCGGTGCCCGTGCCGAAGCTGCTGCTGCCGCTGGGCATCAGCTTCTTCACCTTCCACAAGATCTCGTACAAGGTCGACGTCTACCGCGGCACTGCGGAGGCGCGCAAGGCGCCCCTCGACCTGGCGCTCTACATTCTGATGTTCCCGCAGCTCATCGCCGGCCCGATCGTGCGCTACTACGAGATCGCGGGCGAACTCATGAACCGGGTGCAGACGCGAGCCGACATGGCGGCCGGCATTCAGCGGTTCGTCGTCGGCTTCGGCAAGAAGATGATCATTGCGAACACCGCGGCCTACTGCGCGGACCGCGTGTTCGCGCTTCCCGCGAGCGACCTGACGACAGGGCTGGCGTGGCTGGGCCTGCTGTGTTACGCGCTCCAGATCTACTTCGATTTCTCCGGGTACTCGGACATGGCGATTGGACTGGCGCGCATGTTCGGGTTCCACTTCCCGGAGAACTTCAACCACCCCTATATCTCGACATCGATCACCGAGTTCTGGCGGCGATGGCATATGTCGCTGTCGCGGTGGTTCCGCGACTACGTCTACATTCCGTTGGGCGGCAATCGCCGCGGCGCGGCGCGGACGTACGCCAACCTGGTCACGGTGTTCTTCCTCTGCGGGCTGTGGCACGGCGCAAGTTGGACCTTCGTGATCTGGGGGATGTTTCACGGGAGCTTGCTGGTAGTCGAGCGCGTGGGCCTCCACGCGCGGCTGGCGCGGCTGCCGCGAGTGCTGAGACACGCCTACGCCCTGCTGATGATCCTGGTGGGATGGGTGCTGTTCCGCGCCGACACCCTGCCGCACGCGATCATGTTCCTCAAGGCGATGGCGGGCTTTGCCCCACGTACATCGCCGGAAGACGCCGCTCTCTATCTCAACCCCGAGCTTGTTGTGTGTATCATCGTGGGCGCGTTCGCGTCCACGCCCATAGGCAGCGTCTTGCTGAGCGCCTGGGATCGCCTGAGAGCTCGAGCGCGGGAGCCTATCCGACCGGCGCTGGAGAACGCGACGGTCGCCGCCAGCCTGGCGGCCGGCAGCGGAGTCTTTCTCTACTCGACCATGCTGATGGCCGCCGGCACCTACAACCCGTTCATCTACTTCCGATTCTGATGACCACACCCGAGACGAGATCATCACGTCAGCCGCGAGCGCGAGCCGAAGGGCTCGTCGTGCTCGGCTTCCTGCTCGCCATCTGCCTGCCCGCGGCCACGCTGGTGGTGCCGACCCGGGGTTCGCGAATGAGGCGCGCGCTGGGCGAAGCGCGGGTCGCGTTCCCGGCCGTGCAGATGACGTACCGCTCGCTGGCTGCGTTCCCATCGGGTTTCAGCGACTACTTCCAGGCCAATTTCGGCGGCAGAAAGGCCCTCATCAGGTACCACGGGAAGCTCAAGACGGCGTTGGGCCTCTCCGCGTCACCTCGGGTGATCGTCGGCTGGCGGGGATGGCTCTACTACGCCGATGAGCGAGAGGTCGACTGCTGCCGCAACGCGATTCCGATGACGGAGGCGCAGCTCGCGTCCTGGCGCCAAACGATCGAGGCCCGCCGGGACTGGCTCGCGGCCCGGGGGATTCACTTCCTCTTTGTCGTCCCGCCCGATAAGCACACGATCTACCCGGAATTCCTGCCTTCGAACATGCGTCCGGTGCACAAGCAGTCCCGCCTGGATCAGCTCCTCTCGTACATGCACGAGCATTCGACAGTGGATACGCTGGATCTGCGTCCCGCGCTGTGGCGCGCGAAGAAGGACGGGCAGATCTACTGCAAGCTCGACACCCATTGGAATGGACTCGGAGCATTCGTCGCTCATCGAGAGATCGCCCGCTCCCTGCGGAAGTGGTTCCCGGACCTACGCGTGCCGGAGCTTGACCCCACGCGAATCGGCAGGCAGGAGCGAACCGGCGGCGACCTGGCGAGGATGCTGGGGCTGGACTCGGACCTGAAGGAGATCGATCCTCTGGTGAACACCGATCCACCTCAGGCCACCATCGTGACAGGAGCGGGAGAGGCGGTTCGCGACCCGAGCGCGCTGATAGACCTGATCGTGAGCGAGAAGAAGAACGCGCCCATCGCGCGAGGAGTTATTCTCCACGACTCGTTCTGCGCGGACCTGCTGCCGCTGCTCTCCGAGGACTTCGGCAGAGCGGCTTACCTCTGGGGCTCGGAATTCGATCCGGAGAAGATTCTGCCTGAGCGGCCGCAGGTCGTCATCTGGGAACTGGTCGAGCGCCTCTTGATGAAGCCGCCGCCTGATCCCGCTATCGGCCCCATCCCGAAGGAGCACGAGGCCGACTCTTCCGGCAGGATCGGCTGACCCCGAGCTGGCTGACGGCGGGCTGGCCGCAGCCGCCACGGGGCGCCCCGCGGGTCACGCCTCTAGCGAGGCCAGCGTCTCGCCGTAGTACGTGTCCACTTCATGGCCGGGCTGATCCTCCACGCTCCACCACTCGGAGAGGACGGCATGGAACACCGCCCATGCATGCAGACGCTCTCGGTCTATCCCGAGCTCTTCGGTCAGCACGTCGAGCCGCCGCGCCAGCATGCCGGCCAGGTCCGGCACCTCGTGAGGATCGTGCGGATTGCTCATGAGCGGACCGACTTCATAGCCCCGGTCCCCGATCACGCCCTTCGGGTCGATCGCCAGCCACGGACGCCTCTGCGCCGCGCGGATATTGGCATGGTGCAGGTCGCCGTGCAGCAGCACCATCTCGGTCGTGGACGCCATGAGTTCCGCGAAGTTCCGCTCAGCTCGCTCGACCAGCCACGCGGGGAACGGGCCCGTGCCGCCGCCGTAGCACTCTCGCAGCTTCTGCAGGCCCT
>JBEKKD010000422.1:0-4238 GCA_050010895.1 Armatimonadota bacterium | reverse complement strand
AGGCGATCTGGTTCATGAGGGCGCGGGCGGCCGTCGGGGAGGGGTCACCGACTGCGAGGGCGTCGTGCACGGCCTGCACTGCGATTCCCTGGATGGCATATCCCACAAGCTGCCCGATCAGGACGGGCGCGAGCTGGTCGTGTCCGGCGATACGGAGCATAACGCCGACGTCGGCGAGGGAGTCGTCGATACGGCCGTCTACTGCCGAGAGAGCGGCGTGCATCTGGAGCATCCGCGCGAGTTCCCGCGCCTTGGCGAGTTCTGGAAAGGTCATGTTCACACCCGCGGTCCAGTCTGTGGGGAAGGCGCAGTTGGGTGTGCGGGCAGCTTCGGCGACAAGCCTGTAGTACTCACTGTTCGCGGATACGACCCGGCGCGCCGCTGTGGTGGTATCGGGGGTCCATTTTGAGAGGGGAAACCCGAGCAGTTGCTCTTCGTCCTCGCGCGCGATGCGCCGCGCGTCGAAGGCTTTCTGGTAGATGTCGGCGGCGTTCTTCTCGCCAGGCGGGACGTGCGGGATGAGCTGGTCCTTGGTCAGCAGATAGCCGGTGGACTTGAGCCTGGCGATTTCGTTGCGCAGCATGATGCCGGTGATGGCGGTGGCGGTGAGATGGATCACCACGAGCGCGATCACGATGTAGAGCAGCGCGCGGCGGCGCCGAAAGAGGCCGCGGCAGAACCAGCGGATAGCGCGCCAGGGGGCGAGGGCGACGGCTCTTAGGACTTTGACGATGGCCTCCCAGAGGATGCCGGGGAAGTCCTTGAGGGTGGGGAAGAGGTCGTTCATGGGCTTGTCCTTTGCATCACGTGGATGCTCACAGGGCAGGAGGCAAGCTCCTGCCCAACCCGCACGGCAACGGCGAGATGCTTCGTGGAGTTCACCCTGAGCGCAGCCGAAGGGCTCAGCATGACAGGCCACTACCCTCCGTCGGCTTCGTTCAGCATGCGGTTACGCAAGTCGAAATACGTCTGGGGCTGCGGAGCGGGATGGCCCATGGCCAGCCGCAGCGGCAGGCCGGAGGCGGCGAGGTCGCGCATGAGCGCGATCTCGTCCCGCGACGCGGGTTCGGACTGCACGGCGACGGCCTGCGGAGAGGCGCCGAGCGGAGTCCCGACGTCCTGGGACTTCAGGACCAGCCAGTCGGTCAGGAGCAGCACGACGAGCGCGGCGAGCCCAAACGCGAGCCGAGGGCTGCGGGCGCGATGCGGCTGAGGCGCAATCGACTGCGAGAGGACGCGCTCGCGCAAACCGGCGCGAGGCTCGCGGCGGGGCAGGCCGCGAATGGCGCTCTCCAGATCCTCATCGGTCATGCTGTGATAGCGGGGTCTACTCATCTTTCACCACCTTCGAGCAGAGCGCGCAGACGGGCGATGGCGAGTCGGTAGCGACTGGCGGCAGTGTTCTTCGGGATGCCGAGCACCTGCCCGACCTCGCGGAATGTCAGATCCTCCCCCATCTTGAGCGCGATCACCGCGCGCTGCTCCGGGGGAAGCTGTCGGAGGGCGCGGTCCACGTCCATCGCCAGCTCACAGTCACTCGGCTTGCACACCTCCAGGTCGATCCAGGAGATGGCGATCGGCATCTCCTCGTGGCGCGTGCGCCGGCGCAGGACTACGATCGCCTGATTATGGGCGGCGCGGAAGAGATACGGGCGCAGATCGCGGATATGGCCGCGCTCGGGCCGGCGGGCGAGGTTCAGGAAGACTTCCTGGAGCGCGTCCTCCGCTTCCTCGGGATTGCCCAGGAGGCTCACCAGGTAGCGGTAGAGAGCGCCGGCATGAGCATCGTAGATGGCCGCAAGGCCATCGTCTTCCGTTCTCACACGCAGTCCGTTCGCCTGTGATGGCAGGAGCCGGATTCCGGCTTCGGCGGTCTCGCTGGTTGCCACGCGCGTTCGATGCTCCTATGTGATTAGACGCGCGAAAGGGGTGGTTTTGTCAATCGAGTTGTCGAAGAGTCCCGTTCGCTGCGCTCAGGGTGAACTCCGGGAACGGCGGAACGCAGATTACGCAGATCGAAGCAGATGGACGCAGATGCACACTGATGCCGCCTTCGGCGGCGAACGGCAACGACGGGGCTGGGACGTCGGGGCTGAAGCACCGACGCAGCGTGCCACAGAGCTAGCGCGGCAGACGGAAGGCGATGTCGAACCCCTGGGCGCTGTTCGGTACCTCGCCTCTCGAGAAGCGCCGCGGATGCGGGTTGATCGGGCGGCCGCTCTGATCCTGCAGGTCCGGGCCGAGGCTGTAGACGACGAAACCGTCGCCGCGCCGGGCGTAGCGGAATGGCTTCCCGGTGAAGGGATCTGCCGGAATCTTGGGGCCGGCATCCTCAAGCGATGCGAGGGTATCGGGATAGGAGCCGCGCTCGGACTTGTAGATGACCAGGGCGAGGCCGATCCGGGCGGCGCGGAGTGCGGCGGTTCTGCTCTCGCGGCTCTCCAGTATCCTATCGGACAGATTGAACAGCATCCTGGTGAGCAGGCTGCGATAGGCCGGGAGGTCGTACACCGATTGACCAACGGCGTCGAGCCGCTCCCTGGATTGCGGCCAGGGCTGGCTGATGGCATCGATGCCGCTCTTCATGGCGCGCAGATAGGCTATCTCATCGAGATTGGCCAGGGGGCGGGCGATGGTGCCATATGCCCTGAGGACCTGGCCCTGCCAGGCGGCCCGTCTGGCATCGCCGAGGAGGCCCTGGAACTCTCTGCTATTGGCGTGCCGGGCCATGTCGAAGATCTTCATGCCAAACAGCTCGACCTCGCTTCTGAGGGCGCGGCTGAACGGCTTTCCGTCATCGACGGCCGAAAGCTGGCCGAACAGTTCGCGCGCCGCCTTCGGCGATGGTGCGCCTACGGAAAGCGCGTCCCTCATGGACTGCACGGCGATGTCCTGGATGGCGAAGGCGGATAGCTGGCTGGTGAGTGTGGGCTCGCACTTCATGTGCTCGGCCATGCGCAGCATCGTGGCGCAGTCGGCGAGGGCGTCATCTATGCGCCGATCGGATGCGGCGATGGCGGCTCTGGTGCTGAGCAGGCGCGCCGAGCGCTGGAGCTCTGGGAGATGGGGGAACATCATGGCTGGCCCCGCGTCCCAATCCACGGGGAAGGCGCAGCCGGGGATGCGGGAGGCCTGTTCGAGAATGCGAAAGTGTTCGGCGTTCGCGGCCAAGACCTGCCGCGCGTGCAGAAGCTCGACGGGCCGCCAGCGGCCCGGCCGCCTGGTGACCAGATCGGCCTCTTCGGAATCGCGGAGCTGCCGGGCGCCGAATGCCAGCAGGTAGACATCGGCCGCGTTCGCCTGACCCGATGGCACGTGCGGGACGATCTGCGCAATCGAGGGCAGATAGCCGCCGACCCGGAGCTTGCCGACCTCGCCGCGGAGCATGAGGCCGGTGACAGCAGTGGCGATGAGATCGGCCGCGGCCAGCGCCGCGATGATATACAGCGCAACGCGAACCCGCCGGCTCGGCCAGCGTTTGGGCTGCTCGTCTTCTGTGGGTGACTCGGCCATGGTCTTCTGTGTTCTTGGATGAGGGGAGGCCAGGTCCTGCCGAATCGACGGCGGAAGGAGCGCGTGGGGGGCCAACGAACGAGTGTGCGATCGTCAATAAAGGTGTGAGTACTATGGAGACGGGCAAGGCGGACTACGGCGAAATCGCGCAATACTACGATGAAGTGCGCCCCAGCAGTTCGCCGCACCTGGAATGGTGGTTCGGGCGGATTGCGGAGGCCGGCGAGCTTGGGCCGGGCAGGCGGCTCATCGATCTCGGTTGCGGCACCGGGCGATGGACCATTCCGCTGGCAGAACGAACGGGCTGCGAGGCAGTCGGCCTCGACAGATCGTCGGGGATGCTGGACAAGGCGCGGGCGAAGGACGTCGACAGCCGCGTGACGTGGGTAGTGGGCGACGTCGAGCGGCTCGAACTCGGGCCCGCGGGCTTCGACTGTGCCTTCATGTGCCTGATGATGCACCATCTCGACGATCACCCGGGGACACTCCGGGGCGTGCTGCGGGCACTGAAGCCCGGTGGCGTCGTTCTGATCCGGCAGGGCACGCTGGAACAGATCATGGATGACCCCTGGCACCGGTTCTTCCCCGAGGCGCTCACCGTCGATCGGAAGCGAACGCCGCTCCGCGCGGAGATCGAGATGTGGCTGCGAGAAGCGGGGTTCGAGCATGTGCAGGCAGAGGAGGTCAAACAGGTCACGTACCGTGACCCGGCCGACCTGAGGGAG
>JBEKKD010000421.1:0-4241 GCA_050010895.1 Armatimonadota bacterium | reverse complement strand
GCATGCGTGCTCGCTGAGCCTCAGCCGCAGTGGTCGGCCTACGACACCGGGTTCGAGATCCCGGACCTCTTCCACTGCTATCGGGCGGCGGACGGCGTCCTCTCTGATCCGCAGTTCGCCCAACTGCGGGCGCTGTTCCGCCCCCTTGGCCAGTGCCTCATGGATGCTGGACCCTGGGACTTCGCCGCGGATGATCGCACCAATCCGGCGTTCCTCCGGGCAGCCGATCTCGGGGTGTGCGGTTGGATGCTGGACGACGCGGCGATGCGCGAGGAGTCGCGGGCCCAGGCGCAGGCGGTTCTCGCCCGCGTCGATGAAAACGACGTGCCTGGTGAGCTCTCTGTGATGTACCTTGCGCAAATGATAGCGTGGGCTCTGCCGGCCTGTGAGGTTGAGGCGCGGCCCGATCTGCTCCGCCTCATGGCGGGAATGCGTCGGCTGATCCCCATGCTCATTTACGAGCCGACGCTGGAGCCGATGGGGCCGGACTGCCGGGATCAGTATAAACAGCCGTGCCGGATGTGCACGGACGCGCTGGTGCTGGGCCTCCGTGGTGCCGCGGTGCTCCTGGGCGATGGAGAGAGTGAGTGGCTCTCCCGCACCCTGTTCCACACGTGGGTATGGCGGACGGACCCGGACCGCGCGGTTTACTCGCCGCGCTCACCACGCTACGTCGGGTGCGAGCACTATGGCACCGGCTTCGGCGCCGCTGACTCTCCTCTCCTGACAGGCGAGCAGATCAGCATGACGGGTGCCAAGCTCTGCGCGCTCAAGCGCTGGCTCGGGCCGGAGGTGGCCGCACGCAGGCCGACCCCTCCGGACGAGTACCGCTCCTCTCGTCTCTACCTGCGCCGCTACCGGAACGGCGCCGACGTCGCGGCACTCGCCAACATCATCCAGCCCTTGAGCTACATGACGCCGGGTTTCGGCCTGCAGGGCATCGAGCTATGGAGCGACGACCGCTTCTTCTGGTTCAACCTGGCTGGGTTCCATCCGACCGCCTTCTCTGAGGACGGCTTCACCGTGCTACAGGTGCCGCATCCCGAGACTCTCCTCCGGAAGACGGGGGATTCGACCGCAGACCGCATCATCCACGGAGCGGCGAAATGCGCCGATCACCTCCTCAGTCTCACCAATATCGATTGCTCCCAAGAGCTTGTGCCGGGCATCGTATCGTGGGCTGGCCTGTTGTTGATGGAAAATCGGGAAGGAGAGGTGATCTTCGGCCGCGGGGAGGAGATCGGTCGCGGCCGCGTCTGTGAAGAACAAGCCGACTGCGACTGGATTCTGTACCCATGCGACCAAGAGCGCCGTTTCGGGTTCGGCATCATCGCCCTCGACACCACCGGACATTCCAACCGCCTCAGCAACCTCGGCGGCGACTGGTGCGTGCTGGGCCTCAGCCAGAGCGCCGAGCCGACGCAGGGACTGCAAACACTCGCGGTGCTCACCATCGGGCCGTGGGGCGGAACACCTGAGGAGTATGCGCGATGGCTGAACGCATGGCAGGTAGAGGGGTCTCCTGACGGCTGTGTCATCGTGGCGCCGGACGGTCACAGGATAGAGGTGCCGTACCCGCCGCACTCAGCAGGAGGGAATACATGAACGTCTCATTACGCAAAGCCAAGGCGGATGATGGGCCGGCGGTCTGCGCGCTTGCCACTGCACTCATCGGCTTAGAGGTCGATCGCCGAGCTTCGTTCGACGCGGTGTTTGGCAGCCCGGACCATGATCTCGTCGTTGCCGAGGCGAATGGCGCGGTCGTGGGCCTGGCGCACCAGATGGTCTATCACGACCTCTCGCACGGCGCGGTGGCCGGGGTACTCCTCGGCTTGGTAGTGCGAGATGACATGCGGCGGCAGGGCATTGGCAGGCAGCTTCTCCGCGAGGTGATGCGTCTGGCGAAGCAGCGTGGCGTCGGCGAGTTTCACATCAACACCGAGCAGGAGAACGTCATCGCGCAGCGGCTTTATGCGTCGTGCGGGGCGGAGGTGGTGGGCGTGCAGATGGAAATCGAGTTGGGGTGAGCGATGCCTGGGATCATGCCCGATGACGAGATTGGCCTTGCACGGCTCCGCCATTCGCAGGTGCAGCGTCTCCTCGCCATACGCGGGAAGGCTGCGCTGCAGGCCGAGTGCATCCGCTGCTGCCGCGCGCCTGCATGACCCCACCCCCGACCGTGACGATCCCGGAGCGAGCGGGCCGATGCCGGATATGGTGCTGCCGCAGTCACCGATGTGAAAAGAAACTCGGCTCCGCAGTTTCCAGCCGTACTGGTCACGACAGGCATCCCTGACACAGCCCGCGCGACGACTGCTGGCCGATTCGTCGCGTCCTGCCGCAGGAAGTCACTGCCCGTTCCCGAAACAAGCCGTGCTCTGGGTGACCGCGCGGTGACACCTGACTGACCGGAGGACTTGATGCGACGGCATTTCCTGCTGCTCGCAGTGTTCCCACTGCTATGCCTGCTGCCGGCTGCGCTGGCATCGGCCGAGACTGTCGTGGAATCCTGGCGAAGCCCCTTTGGTGCCTCCTACGCGGTGGCTGTCGCTGCCGACGGCAGCTGCTGGGCGAGCACCGGGGCCAGCGTGATGCATATCGCGACCGACGGTCACGTGCTCAGTCAGACTGACGGCTTCAGATTTCCACTCGCCCTTTCACCCGCGCCGGACGGCGGCTGCTGGGTCACCGATTCGCTTCAGGGAGTGGCGGTGCGCCTGGGCCCGGACGGTAAGGAGCTGTGGCGTAAGGACGGTTTCCCTCAGTCTTCAGGGCTCTCAGCCGAACCCATCTCGGTCAACCCCATGGACGGCACCGCGTGGTTGGCAAACCCGAATCAAGGTATGGTCTTCCGGCTAGGAACGGACGGCGCTGTTCTCGCCACGGCCTCGGTCTTCTTCCCTCTTTCAGTGTCTCTGAACCCGTCAGACAGCACGTGCTGGGTTGCGGGAGGAGGGGACGCCTATGGCTACGTGGCCCATCTGGGCCTGGATGGAAGCCAGCTCTGGCGAGGGACCAGCTTCACCAACCCCAAATGGGTCTCGGTAGATCCGAGCGACGGGTCGTGCTGGGTTGCCAACCTCACCGACATCGCCCATCTGGACGCCAGCGGCGGTCGCTGCAGGCGCGGCCGGTGTAGAAGCTAACGTGTTCTCAAAAGGGAACGTGTTCAAGATAATCAGCAGAAGATTGAGAGTAGGGTTCAAAATGGACAAACTTGTGCATGGACCGTGGGGGCACCCGCATGTCTGGAGATGGTAGCCATGACCCCAAAATGGAAAGAACCCGTTTTCGAAGGGCGGCACATTGAGTTGAGATTCGAGAATGACGAGGTCTGCATCTATGCCACGAGAGTAGGGCTTGAGCGGATTGTGGCATTCTGTAACTACTTACTAGATCATCCAAAGCGGGGCGCCGGGCACGTTCACCTTGAGGACTATGAGTTGCTCACGAATGCCTCTCTGAAGGGCGTAATAGCGTTGTTTGACGACTAGAGCGAGATAGGTCAGTTGGCACATTGATCCGCCTAGTGGCCAGTGTAGTTGGGCGTGACGGTAAGCTTCGGCTATGGCAACGGCGACCGGGTACTGGAGGAGACCAACGATTCCAACGGCACGCTGGTGCGGTACGCCACTGCCGGCGGGTCGTACTACGACCCGCTGCTGGGCTTCGAGTTCGCGAACGGCGACCAGAGATACCCGAGGTCGAATCCGATGGTGTCCCATCACTGAGTGAGGGGGTGCAGAGGAAGCCAGACGTGGGATAGTCAGCAGCAGCGCCCTTCGCCTTGTTCCCTATCTGGTTTGGATGCCGGCGATGGTGCCTGCCGGTGGCCACGGTCACCCGGGAATGGTGGCACCGGCAGTTTCACTGCCCGAGCCCGGCATGTGCCACTTCGAGCTCCTCCCTGGGCACTGAGATCGAAAACGCCAGCAGTGGCCCAGCGCCATTCGGTTCACCGACCCGCACTGCTATGCTCCTTCAAGCTGCCGCTGTAGGCGGACGCGGGCTGCGCCCCGCGATTTGTGGCCTTCTGGCCGAGGGGAACGCAATACGGCGCGCCACGTTGTAGAGTAGCATCAGGAAGGCGCAGATGCGGCGACGATGCCGCCGAAACGGCAACGGGCCGAGAAGTCGAGGAGGCGAAGAGGCGGAGGGAACGGGAAACGGCAAGGCCATCCGCCGATGGACGCCGATACACGCGGATAGCGCAGGTTGCCAACCTGCGCCACGGGGGCGGC
>JBEKKD010000420.1:0-4249 GCA_050010895.1 Armatimonadota bacterium | reverse complement strand
GGCCTGCTGTCCGCGCTCCGTTCTCAGTTCCCCGACGTCCATATGCAGGCGTTCACAGCTGTCGAGATCGCTCACATTGCCGCCGTCGCGAGCATTTCCATCGAGGAATGCCTGACGCGCCTTTGGGAGGCCGGCCTGGGCTCACTGCCCGGCGGCGGAGCGGAAGTCTTCTCGTCTCGCGTGCGAGGCGAGTTGTGCCCGCAGAAGCTCTCAGCCGATCGCTGGCTCGATGTGATGCGCACCGCACACGGCCTCGGCATCCGCAGCAACTGCACCATGCTCTACGGCCACATCGAACGGCCCGACGAGATAGTGGACCACCTGCTCCGACTGCGCGGCCTGCAGGACGAGACCCGCGGTTTCCTCGCCTTCATCCCGCTGGCCTTCCACCCCCGCAATACTGCTCTCCAGGGCGTTGCTTCGGGGCCGACTGCTTACGACGACCTGCGCATCATTGCCGTCAGCCGGCTCCTGCTGGACAACGTCGCACACATCAAGGTCTTCTGGATCATGGTCGGCCTCAAGCTCGCACAGGTCGCCCTCGGCTTCGGCGCCAATGACGTGGACGGAACGGTCGTTGAGGAGCGCATCACCCATGCAGCAGGAGCAGAGACCCCGGAGGCGCTCACCGTCGAGGAGCTCAGGCGGATGATCGAGAGCGCGGGCCGAACGCCGGTGCAGCGCGATACGCTCTACCAGCCCGTAGAGGAGATCGCATGACAGACGCGCCACTCGGCCTGGTCAGCTACCTCAACACCAGCCCGTTCCGGTATGGCTTGCGCCGCCTCGGACATACGAACTGGGTGAACGACGTCCCCGCACGCCTGCTTCCGCTCATCGAGTCCGGACAGGTGAACGCCGCGATCCTTCCGGTATTCGATGTGCTCAGCAATCCTGATCTCCCCGTGTTGCCCGGCTCCTGCATCGCCTCCCACGGCGCCGCCCTCAGCGTGAAGCTCTTCTCTCGCATTCCTCTGCGCCAGGTGGCGACCGTCGCTCTGGACGCAAGCTCTCATACTTCAGCCGCGCTCACCCGCGTCATCCTCGCTATGCAGGACTGCCATCCTACCTATGTCACCATGCCGCCCGACCTCACGTCCATGCTGGGCGCCGCCGATGCCGCGCTGCTCATCGGCGACCCCTGCATGCGCGCCGAGACCGGCGGGCTCGTGGTTGCCGATCTCGGGGAGGAGTGGCTGCGCCTTACCGGCCTGCCATTCGTCTTCGCAGTCTGGGCCGCCCGGCCTGGCGTGGATTTCTCGGCTCTGACCCGCCTCATCACGGAGGCGAAACACGCTGGCGTCGCGAACGTCGAGAAAGTGGCCGACGAGGAAAGCGCTCGAATCGGCCTCGGCCGGGACGAGTGCTTGATCTACCTCCGTGACCACATGCGCTACGACCTCAATACGCCCGAGCAGATGGGCCTGGAGCGATTCCGACAGTTGTGCGTGGAGCAGAAGCTGATCCTTGATGCGGGCCCTGTCAGATTCGTGGAAACCAGCGGTTGACGCGGCCGCCTCCGGCGCTCGCATCTCCGAGCAGGAGGCCGTTTCGCTCTTTTCCGCGCCCCTCGCCTCCCTCGGCGCGGCCGCGGACGCTGTCGGCCGCCGCCTGCACCCCGAACCATACCGGACCTTCGTCATAGACCGCAACATCAACTACTCCAACATCTGCGTTTCCGGCTGCACGTTCTGCGCCTTCTTCCGCCCGCCCGGGCACCCGAAGGGGTATGTTCTCTCGCTCGATGAGATCATCCAGAAGATAGACGAGGCCGTCGCGGTGGGGGCTACGCAGATACTCATGCAAGGCGGTCTGCACCCCGATCTGCCGCTCTCGTGGTTCGAGGAGACGTTCCAGGCGATCAAAGCGCGCTTCCCGGGCATCACCATTCACTCACTCTCGGCTCCCGAGATCGCGCATCTCTCTCGCATCTCCGGCCTGACCGCCGAAACGACACTGTCTCGCCTCTACGCCGCCGGCCTCGATTCGCTGCCCGGCGGCGGCGCGGAGATACTGTGTGATGACGTGCGCTCGCAGATCAGCCCGAAGAAGTGCACCGCTGTCGAGTGGCTCGACGTGATGCGCGCCGCGAGTCGGATCGGCATGCGCGCGACGGCTACCATGGTCTTTGGCCATATCGAGACGACTGAGCATCGCGTGCGGCATCTGCTGCGCATTCGCGATCTCCAAGACGAAACCGGCCTTTTCACCGCCTTCATCCCATGGACATTTCAGCCTGCCAACACCGCCCTCGGCGGCGTGCCGACCTCCACCCACGACTATCTCCGCACCCTCGCCGTCTCGCGGCTCGTGCTGGACAACGTTCCCAACATTCAAGCATCGTGGGTGACGCAGGGGGCGAAGATAGGGCAGCTCGCGCTCGCATTCGGCGCCAACGACCTCGGCAGCACGATGATCGAGGAGAACGTCGTTCGCGCCGCCGGCGTCGAGTTCCGCATGTCGCGCGACGACCTCGCCCATCTCATCCGCCGCGCCGGGTTCACGCCAGCGATACGTGATACTCAGTACCGGATTCTGGAGATGCCATGATGACCGATTCGCTCGCCGTCATCGGCGGCAGCAACGCGCACGTGCTGCTGAAGGAGCAGGCGCAAAACGCCACACGCCTGGGCCCCGTCGATACCCCCTTCGGTCCGTCGGCCCCGCTCTATCGCGTGCGCATCCGCGAGTCGCATTTCCTCTTTCTCCCGCGCCACGGTGAAACCGGATACGAAATCGCCGCGCCGTGGGTGAACTATCGCGCCAACATCTACGCGCTCAAAGAGCAGGGAGTCGCCCGCATCGTCGCCTGGACCGGCCCCGGCGCGATCAACCCGTCGATGCGGCCCGGCGACTATGTGCTGCCGCTCGACCTCATTGACCACACGCAGGGCCGGGAGACGAGCTTCTTCAGAGGCACCGGCCTCGGGTTCCTCCGCCAGTTCCCGGTTTTCTGCCCCGAATTGCGTGAGGCAGCCGGCCGAGCGCTCGACGGCCTTCGACTCAAGTACCACCCGCGCGGCGTATACATCTGCACTCAAGGGCCGCGCCTCGAGACTCCCATCGAGATCAAGATCTATCGCTCCTGGGGCGCCGATATGGTCGGGATGACCCTCGTGCCGGAGGCATTTCTCGCCCGCGAGCTCGAGATGTGCTACCTGCCCATCTGTTACATCACGAACTACGCCGAGGGCGTGCGGGAACTCCCGCACACGGCCGGCGAGCTGTTTGAGGGCCTGCAGCTCACGGCCGAGGCGCAAGCAGTGGGCGAAGCTGTCTCGCGCTTCTTCGGCATCGGCGCCGCCCTCTTCCGCACCATCCCCGACCAGCGCCTCTGCCCCTGCTCCATGTCTATGGAGCGCTACCGAAAGACCGGGAGGGTAGGGGAGGACTGGCATAGTTGGATCGGAAAGACTTGACTCTGTCATCCTGAGCGAAGCGAAGGATCACGCTGTTCCTCCTCATGCAGGACGGCGTCTCTCACCCATTGAATGATTCACCTCATGCCATCCGATGATGCTGCCCCGACTTCCGACACGAGTTGGGATTTCGCCCACCTCACCTACAAGCACACGCAGGACTCGACGCACTTCTTCCATCACTGGACGGCGAAATTCATCCCCCAGATCCCCCGCCGCATCATCGAGCTGTACGCCAACCCCGGCGACGTGATTCTGGATCCCTTCATGGGCAGCGGCACTACCCTCGTCGAAGCCGCCCGGCTGGGCTACAACTCCTGGGGCACCGACATCAATCCGCTCGCGGTCAAGATCGCCCGCGCCAAGGCCGCTCGCATCAGCGAGAAGCAACTCGACGACTTCATCGCCTGGCTGGATGAGGCAAAACGCGAACCGGAGCGCCATTCGGCAGAGTCACCTCACCTCTTCGACGGCAGCGACAGGTGGTTCCGCGACGACGTCGCCCGCGCCATTCGCGCCATCCTCAGCCACGTTGGCCGACTCGATGACGCCACGCGCAACTTCGTCGAAGTGGGCCTGTCGGATCTGCTCAAAGGTATGAGCAACGCGCGCTTGGATCAGACCATCCCAGCTTTGCCCAAGACCCCCCGCTACACGGATAAGAAGCACTACCACGTCCCGGTGGACAACGAGACGCGTGAGATACACCCATTCCAGCGCCTCACCGCCCAGTTGCGCCGCATGCAGGCCGCACTCGCCGACCTGCACGCCAACGGAACCGGCCGCGCGGAGCCGCTCCTGCATGACGCCCGCGATCTGATTTCACTGGG
>JBEKKD010000419.1:0-4258 GCA_050010895.1 Armatimonadota bacterium | reverse complement strand
TTAGCGATGGCTCGCGCGTGACCTTCACGCGCGACGGCGTGTTCCAGCTCGACGGACAGAACCGGCTCGTCGCCGCCAGCAACGGCTCGCGCGTGCTCGGCTGGCTGGCCGACCCGACCACAGGGACCATAGACACGACCACGAACATCGACCCGAGCACGGAGATCACCATCCCGATCGGCACTCGCCTGGCGGCGCGCCAGACGGCCAACATATCCTATCAGGGCAACCTGAACGCGAGCCAGGACCCCACCGCGCCGGTTGACACCTCATTCACGATCTACGACTCGCTCGGCGCCGCGCACCAGATCACGCTGACGTTCACCAAGTCGGCGGCCAACCCCAACGAGTGGACCTGGGCGGTCGCCAGCCCGGATGGAACGAGCGCGGACACCGGCACCATCACCTTCACCGCCAATGGCGAGAGCCAGACGAACTCCATCGACTTCACCCTCACCCTCACCAACCCGGAGGGAGCGACCGCCGCCATCCCCATGACCGCCGATCTCACTACAGTCACGCAGCTCGTCGGCGATACCAGCGCGCAGGCCATCAGCCAGGACGGCCTGCCCGTCGGCTCGCTGCAGAGCTTCAGCGTGGACGAGCTCGGGGTCGTGACCGGCATCTACAGCAACGGCATGTCGGAGCGCCTCGCGCAGATCGCGCTCGCCGGCTTCACCAACCCCGCCGGTCTCACGAAGCTCGGCGGCGGCCTCTATGAACCGTCACCGAACTCGGGCACGCCGAACGTCAAGCCCGCCGGCGTCGGCTCCAATGGGACGCTCGCCTCGGGATTCCTGGAGATGTCGAACGTGGACCTCGCCGATGAGTTCGCCAACCTGATCGTCACGCAGCGCGCGTTCCAGGCGAATTCCCGCGTCGTCACCACCGCGGACGAGATGCTCCAGGACGTGCTGACGCTCAAGCGGTAGCGGAGGCGGGGAGGCGAGGGAGTGGGGCATGATCGAAGTCACCCGGCTGAACGGGCTGCCGCTGATCGTCAACGCCGAGCTGATCAAGTTCGTGGAGGCGACGCCCGACACGCTCATCTCGCTGACGACCGGGGAAAAGGTCATGGTGAAGGAGGCGGTGGCGCTGGTCACCGAACGGGTGCTGGGCTACCGAATGCGATGCTGCGAGTGCAGGAAGCATGCCGAGGGGAATGACGACGCGGTTGGTGTTTCGGCGCTTGAGTGCCGAAGCCGCACAGACTCCGTTTCGGGACTGAAGTCCCGAAACACCAACGCCGGGGAGCCAGGGGATCGAGGAGTCGAGGAGGGGAGTTGATCGGCGGAGGCCGCGATGGATCTGACAACACTGCTCGGCCTCGCGCTCGGCTGGGGCGCGCTTGCGCTGTCCGTGATGCTGGAGGGCGGGCATCTCGGAGGCTTCGTCAACATCCCTGCGTTCCTGCTCGTCATCGGGGGCACCGTCGGCGCGACCGTCATCGGTCTGCCGTGGCGGCACGCGACCAGCATCCCCACCGTGCTGATGCGGGCGTTCTTCGGCAAGCGCGTGGACAGCCTGGAGGTGATGGAGCTGCTGACCGACTTCATCCGCCGGGCGCGCAAGGATGGCGTGCTGGCGCTCGACTCGGAGGTGCAGAAGCTCTCCAATGAGTTCCTGCGCACGGGCCTGCAGTTGGTGATCGACGGCACCGCGCAGGAGCTGATGCGAGACATTCTCGCCACGGAACTGCGCGCCATGCGCGCTCGCCATTCCATGGGCCAGAGCATCTTCAACTCGCTGGGCGGATTTGCTCCGACGCTGGGGATCATCGGCACCGTCATGGGCCTGGTCAATATGCTCGCGAACCTGGAGCGACCGGAGGACATGGGACGCAGCATCGCCAGCGCATTCATCGCCACGCTTTACGGCGTCTCGGTGGCCAACCTGGTGTTCCTGCCGATCGCCAACAAGCTGAAGGCGAACAGCGACGAGGAGCAGGCCGCCTATCAGCTCGCGGTGGAGGGCATCCTCGCGCTCCAGTCGGGGGAGACCCCGCGGCTGGCGGCGGCGCGCATGCGCCCATTCCTCCCGCCGCGAGCCAAGCAGCGGCTCGAGAAAAAGGAGGAGCGGCCGCGATGACAGGTGAGGCGACGCATGAGGAGTCCGGGGGAGGCGGCCACGACGCGGGCGGCATGATGCGGTGGCTGCTCACCTATTCCGACATGATAACGCTGCTGATGGCGTTCTTCATCATGATGTATTCGATGTCGGTGCTCAACCAGGAGAAATTCAAGCAGGCGGCGGAAAGCCTGCGCAGCCAGTTCGGCCCGCCGAACCCCAAGGCGCCCCAGGGCGGCGCCGGCCTGATGCCGGATGTCAGCTCGGGCGGCTCTCAGCCCCTGGAAGAGGATGTCCAGTCGGTCGAAGATCGGCGCAAGGAGTACGTGAAAGAGAACAACCTGCAGGACCTGATTCAGACCAGCCATCGCGATCGCGCGCTGGTGATCAGCCTGGCCAGCGACAATCTTCTCTTCGCGCGAGGCGACGCCGATCTGCGGCCTCCCGCGCTCGCCATTCTGGACAAAGTCGCCGGCCTGCTTCAGGGAATCCCCAATGCCATCGCGGTCGAGGGCCACACCTGCAACCTGCCGATCAGCACGGAGCGGTTTCCCTCGAACTGGGAGCTATCCGCCGCTCGCGCCTGCAGCGTCGTGCGCTATCTGGCGAATGAGAAGCGCCTCGATCCGAAGCGGCTGGCGGCGACGGGGTATGGCGACAGCCGCCCGATCGCGCCCAATGACAGCGAAGACGGCCGCGTGCAGAACCGCCGCGTCAACCTGGTGATTCTGGCCCAGGCAGCGCCGGAGAATGCCGGCGCCTCCGGTACGGCCGAACCCCAGCCGCTGCCGGTCTTCAGCGAGGACGAGAATGCGCCGTAGCGGCAAGATCATCGTCCTTCTCGTGCCCATCATCGCGCTCGCAGCAGGCGGCGGCGCGTGGTTCTTCTTCCTTCGCGGGCGCCACCACGCCACACCGCCGGAGAAGAGCTTCGCGCTCGCGCTCACCGAACTCACCGTCAACCTCGCGGACACCGACCGGCCGCACCATCTCAGCGCCTCCGTGACGCTCGCCATCAAGGGCGCGGAGCCGGAGAAGGCCGCTACGGAATGCGACGCGCAGATGAAAGACGCGGTGCTGATGGTGATGAGCCAGCACAGGTACGACGAGCTGCTCACCACCGAAGGCAAGCAGGCACTGCGCGAGCAGATCCTGACCGAGGTCGGCAAGGTCCTGGCAGAACGGAAGCTTACCGTCGACGACGTGCTGTTCACCGCGTTCCTGATGGACTGACCCACCTGTCATCCCGAGCGACTCGCATCCCGAAGGGGCGAGTTATGCGAGGGATCAAGACCTGCGGAGCCGACCGGAGGGAGGCGAGGGGTGGGGCAGTTCGCGGCCCGCCCGCTCAAGCCCGCGTCCCAACACGCCGAAGAACCATGTAGTCGGGACTGCCCGACTGAGGGGGGATCCGGGGTGATTCGAGGACTGTACTCCTCCGCGAACGGTCTGCTGGCTCAATCCACGCGCGCCGACGTGACTGCCGGCAATCTCGCGGGGCTGAGTGTTCCCGGCTTCCGGCGCGATATCGCCAGCGTCAGCGCCTTCGACCGCACATTGGACTACCTCGCGGGCCAGAGCGGCGCGGGACTGGTGGGGCCGAGCGCGCTGCTCGTCCCGGCGACCACAGTGGATCTGCAGCCCGGCGCCATGCGCGCCACTGGCGGGCGTCTCGACCTCGCGCTCGACGGCCCGAGCTACTTCTGCGTGCAGACCCCCACAGGCGAGGCCTACACCCGCTCGGGCGCGTTCCGCATCGATCAGTCGCGGCAACTTGTGACGACCGCCGGCGACAAGGTGTTGGGAACCGCCGGCCCTGTGCGCATCACCGGCTCCTCGGTCGACATCGACGAGAGCGGCGACGTCATCGTTGACGGCAGTGTGGTTGACCGTCTAAAGCTGGTCGACTTCGCTCCGGGCGCGCGGGTGGAGAAGCTCGGTAACAGCCTGCTCATGCCGCGTCCGAGCTCGTCGGGTCCGCAGGTCTCGGTCGCCAGCGGCGCCCGCGTCCGACAGGGATACCTCGAAGAGCCGAACGTCAACGCGGTCACGGAACTCGCCGACATGATCTCCTCACTGCGAGCCTTCGAGGCCAGCCAGCGCGCGCTCCAGGCGAACGACCAGACGCTCGACAAGGCCATCAACGAGGTGGGGCGCGTCTAATGACTTTCGCCCAAAGCAGTAAGGGCGA
>JBEKKD010000418.1:0-4261 GCA_050010895.1 Armatimonadota bacterium | reverse complement strand
CGGGGAAGGGCGAGCCATATAGCGTCGACGAGCGGAGACCGCGCGAGGCAGCCTCGCGGCCTCACCCGAAGGGTTCCTCCACATTCCCGGGCGCCTCCGCCGCCCGGCCGGAACACTCACGGTTTATGGAATAAGCCGGATGACGCCGCCGGAGTAGTCGCGCGGCCGCGGAGGATCAGTTCGTTGAGCCCTATCCTGGAGTCAAGCCAAGGGGTCTTACACCCCAAAGAAAGCGGTGATCCCGTCGTCCAGCCGCTGCCTATCGGCTTCGGGCGGGGCCGGCGCAGCAATCAGATCGTGATCTTGCACTCTCCCACGCCCACTGGCGAAGCTATCCCGGAGCTGATCCCGCCGTGGGTGCCGGGAACAGCGTACAATGACTTCTGGCTCGCTCTTCTCAGCGGGTTCGCGGTGAGCGCGGGGGAGACCGGCTTTGACTTCGTCTGGCGCGGGTGGCGGCAGGGAGAGTCAAGCGCTGAGGTCGCTCAGGACTTGCCAGCATACGATGGCATCATCTTTGTTTCCCCTCGCGACCAGCAACGGCCTCTAGTTGACATGCTGGCCGATCTGCAGATCCCTACGGTCCTGGCCTGGGCCCGTCACTCAGATCCCCGCTACCCCTTTGTCACCTGCAACAACTCGGATGGTGTGGCCCAGGCGGTGCGCCACCTTGTGCGTCTCGGGCACACGCGAATCGGGTACCTGGGTGGGTCGCCGACTATTGTCGCTTCCCACGAGCGCTGCCAGGCCTATCACGCCGCCATATCGAGTGCCGGTCTTGCTATTGAACCACAGTGGGTGGTCGGGTGTGAACCGCCTGAGATAGGGGCTATCGCGGCAGACCTGCTGGGGCGACCGGATCGTCCCAGCGCGTGGGTCTGCTTCGATGACAGCACTGCTGTCTCCGTGATCGAGCAAGCATGGGAGCTGGGGCTTCGCGTACCGGACGATGTGGCCGTGGTCGGTTTCGATGACGTGGAGGAAGCCCTTCAGGTCATCCCTCATCTCACCACCGTCCGGCAACCCGTTTCAGATGTGGCCGGCCTCTCTGTTCACCTCGTCGCCCGCTGCATCGAAGGGCAGCAGCCCCCCACGGGCAGCTGGCAAGCAGAGTTGCCGGTGACTCTGGTGGTGAGGGAATCCTGTGGCGCCGCGCCTGCCATCGATATCCCGGCCGGCGCTGATGCCACAGGGCCGCAGACCCTTCGTCAGGAGCTGGAGTGGCGCATGCGCCAGCTGGCGGCCATGAATCAGGAGATGAAGGAGTTGCTCCATGCCGCCTCCCATGACCTCCGCTCGCCCCTGATTACCATCCAGGGCTTCGCCAGTACGTTGGAGCGCAGGTACAGCGATCTCCTGGGTGACCGAGGACGCAGCTATCTCCATCGCATAGGGCGGAGCGTGGAGAGCATGCAGGGGTTGATCGACAGTCTGCTCACCCTTTCCCGTGTCCATTCACGGCCGCTGAATCCGCAGCACATACCGGTTCGCGCCATCATTGAGCGCGTGGTTGCTGATCTGGAAAGCGTCATCGCCGAGAAGCATGCTCGCATCAGCATCAAGCGCCGGCTGCCCACCGTGCTTGCGGATGAGACAGCCCTCTATCAGGTGTTCCTCAACCTGATTAGCAACGCCCTCAAATACCTGGGATACCAACCAACGCCGCTCATCAGCATTAACCATCGGGCCTGGCCGGAGGAACATGAGTTCTCGGTCCAGGACAACGGGATCGGGATCGCCCCCGAGTACCATGAGGAGATATTCCAGCCGTTTCGCCGCCTGCACACGGTGGAAGCGGAAGGAGTTGGGATTGGGCTTGCCATCGTAAAACGCATTATCCTGCGGCATGGGGGCAGGATCTGGGTGGACTCACAGAGGGGTGAGGGCTCAGCCTTCCGTTTCACCCTGCCGCGCCGGGAGACCAACTATGACGACTAAGACCAAAGCACTGGGCACCGAGCTGCGCGATATCCTGATTGTTGAAGACAATGAGGATCATCTCGTCCTCACGGTGGAGGCACTCCAGGATGCCGGCATCCAGAATCCCATCCTCGCCGCCGCCACCCTCCGCCAGGCTCGGGCTCACCTCGACAGATACGCCCATGCAGCGAGCAGCGACGGGTGTGGCCTCCCGTGCGTGATCCTACTGGACGTGAGATTGCCTGATGGCTCGGGGATGGAGCTGCTGCGAGAGATCAAGCAACACCCGGTGATGCGAGCGGTTCCGGTGGTCGTTCTCACCAGCTCGGATATCGGCCCCGACGTTCGCGAGGCCTACCAGCTCGGCGCGAACAGCTACTTGGTGAAGCCCATCTCGTTCGAGGATTTCCATCGCAAAGTGCGGGAGGCCGGTCTCTACTGGGCGATACTCAATCATAGCTACAGCCCCGGATCCGGCGTCTGACGACTCGCTGGCATCACGCGTCAACTGGATTGGGGTTCCAGAATGTCTCAGATGACGTTCGGGGTGGAGAATCCCGTATTCCGGCTGTCACCTGATGCAGGAGTTTCTTTAGGTGCGACATGGATCGAGACGTAGACTCACAGTTGGTTGCTGAGCAGCGGCGCGGTACCAGCGATCGCCTCCTCGTCGCGGTAGTCGAAGACGACCCCGATCATGCCCTCCTCGCCGCGGAAGCCCTGGAAGAACGTGGCCATCGGACGGTCTCATTCTCCCGGGCAGCCGATGCGCTGGCCGCACATCGGCCCCGGGAGTGGGATGCGGTAGTGCTGGACTACCGTCTCCCGGACATGAGCGGGCTAGAGGTGCTGGATCGCCTGCTCTCCTCCGCGGACCCGCCGCCGGTGGTAATGGCTACGGCCAGCGGGAATGAAGAACTCGCGGTGGCCGCCATGAAGCGGGGAGCCGCCGACTATGTGGTGAAGACCGGCACCCATGGCGTCGACCTCGCCCACGCAGTTGAGCTCGCCGCCGTCAAGCAACGCCTGCAGCGGGCGGTAGTCCTGTATCAACAGGAGTTGGAACGGCGCGCCAACACGGATGCCCTCACCGGATTGATCAACCGCTACCGCCTCACTGATGAACTCAGGTCGGCCGCTACGCGTGCGGTCCAGGACCGCGAGCCCTACGCCGTCGCCATGCTCGACATTGACGGCTTCAAGCACATCAATGACAGCCGCGGCCATGCCGCGGGAGATGCGCTGCTGGTCGACTTCGCCAACTTGCTCCGCCGCCATACCCGGAAACAAGATATTCTCGCGCGCTACGGTGGCGACGAATTCGTGATCGTCCTGCCAGGCTGCGACCAGGACTCCTGCCAACCCGTCCTCTCACGTATCCGCGAGGCTATCGCGGATCTGCACGCCGGCCACTCCCAGACCTCGAACTCGGCCAGCATCGGCGTCGCAGACTCTTCCGCAGGAGACCCGGAGGACGTCCTCATGGCCGCCGATCGCGCCATGTACCGCGATAAGGGCGGCCCCTATGTACTGGTCGCGGACCACGCTGTCGGTACCGGGCGACCTGTCGCCACATCCGGCAGGCAGGAGGCGAAAGCCGCCCTGGACCCGACTGTCAGCGCGCTGGCCTCTACCCTCCAGAGGCATGACTCCTACACGGCCGGCCATCAGCAGCGAGTTGCCGACCTTGCCACCGCGCTGGCACGGGGAGTGGGCCTCTCTGAAAGGGAGGTCGATGCCATCCGCGTGGCCGCCGTATTCCACGACCTCGGCAAACTCCTCGTTCCGGCCGAGATCCTCGTGAAACCCGGCAAACTCTCCGAGGTGGAAGTGGCTCTGCTCAGGCAACATCCCGTCGTCGGCCACCAGATCATTCAGAACGTGCCTTTCGACCAGCCCATTGCCGAGACGATCCTTCAGCATCATGAACGCTGTGATGGGTCCGGGTATCCCAGAGGACTAGCCGGCAGCCAGATTCTGTTGTCGGCCCGCGTCCTCGCGGTGGCCGATGTCGTCGAAGCGATGGCCTCTCACCGGCCCTATCGTCCGGCTCCGGGTCTGGCTGCCGCTCTGGAAGAGCTGTCCCGATTCCGCGGCATCCGCTACGATCCCGATGTCGTTGACGCGTGTCTTCTCCTGTTCCGGGAAGGGCGCTTCGACTTCGGTGCTGATCTCAGCGCTAGCGCCGGAAGCTGTAGCGCACTGACCCCTGTGCTCCCCTAGCCTGGATTATTCACGAGCGTTCGTGGGGGAGCGCTTGAGGGCGTTTTCCAATGAGATCGGGGCAGGGCGGCCGGTAAATTCGCCGGGATGAGGGGTGAGATAGAGCTGCCAGGGTCAG
>JBEKKD010000417.1:0-4264 GCA_050010895.1 Armatimonadota bacterium | reverse complement strand
CACTGACTGGGATCAACTAAATTGACACGCTTCCACCAGTCCATCCCCAGCGGGTCGATGATACCGAAGGCGCCAGTGCAGCGCGATGAGGGACAGTTCCACACGTCGCGGTTCTTGATGTACTCGTCTAGGATCACGGGCCAGCGCAGATAAGGGTCGGACTGATCGGCCCTATTCTGGCACATTTTGTTCCCGCGACCAGCATTGGCGGCGGCCAGCAGGGCCTCTACGGAGTATACAGGGGCGTCGAAAGGCTCGCGGTGAACAGTGCAGAGCGCCCGCGCGATCCGGCGCTCTGCACTGGGTCTCTCACCTGCTGGCACGAAGGATGCCGCTTACTTGAACCAGTACGGAACACACAGCACCGGCTGATTACCGGAGTTGCTGTTCCATTCCTCCAGGCTGCTGCACCACCACTCCGGCGGCCCCCAGCGGTCCAGGCTGCTCAGCTTGCCGGAGGCGTAATCCGCCACGATCGATTCCGCTTTCATCCACTGGGCGTGGCCGTCGGCGAAGCCGAGGTTGCTGCCGCCCAGGTGGCGGGTGTAGGGCTGGCGGGCGCTCACGTCGCGCAGCAGCCTCCCGCTCCCGTCGGCGTGCGCGGATGCGCACGGGTCGCTGCTGCTCGGGTCGCCGCCCCCACAGGCGCAGTTCGCACACTCGATATTGCAGATGTCCGGATAGGCGGTCAGGCCCAGCGGCATGGTCATCGCGTACGGGCCTCCATCGCCGCACACCACCTGGGATGCCGCGTCATCGATCGAGGAGACTTTCCTGTTCGACAACTCGCTCCCATTGACGGCGACCGCCTGCACGAAAGCCGATCCTTCGGTCTGGCGGCCGTAGTTCGAGACCGCATCCCGGCCCTGGTAGATACTGTCCGTAACGCTGCCACCCCAGCCGTTTGGGAAGCTGGTGTCGCACGGACCGATGCCCACCGCGTTGCCCCATCTCCCCTGGTTGGCTTGCAGCTCCTGCAGGAAGTTGGGGTTGCTCAAGATGAAGCGTGCGCCCGTGCACAGCTTCGCGCTCGGGCAGTTCCACACGTCGCGGTTCTTGATGTACTCATCCAGGATGACGGGCCACTGCAGATATGGGTTGCACTGTCCCGTGACCCCGCAGTGGCCGTCGATATTGCCGTTCCACTTGCTCCGCCCAGAATCCCCCGGCTCGGTGTCCATATAGGCCAGAACCTGGGCGTTCGTCTCCACGGACGGCGGGAACCGGTCAAAGTCGGTGAGGTAGATCTGAAAGGCCATGGCGATGTTCTTCACGTTGGACAGGCACTGGATCTTGCGCGCCGATTCCCGCGCCCGCGCGAACACCGGAAACAGCATCGCCGCCAGGATCGCGATAATCGCAATCACTACCAGCAGTTCAATCAAGGTAAAGCCCGTGACGCGCCTTCTGAACATGAGCCATTCTCCTTCGCTCCAACCATGAGTTCTTCACCACTGAGCACACCACGCGAGACACGACGCCGGTATGGACCCACACGCTCCTTTCCCTGAGCCGCGCTCAGCATCGGGCATTCCCATTCATCTGCGGCGATGATGCTCCGTTTTCCGGGAGTGGGACAGGTCAGTAGTCACCCGAAATCGGTCATTTCTGACACTCACGGCCACGCGCGAGAAGGCGGGGAAGATTCCTTGCCGGAAGCTGGAAGGGGATTCGAATAGACCACCAGGAGGAGGTACCGCAACCCCATGCCGCCGGGAGTAGCGCTGACCTCTCGAGGAGCCTTCTGGGATAACCCGAATGAGTCATGCGTGGCCGCTGCACGCGAGCTGGCCTCGCGTCGCGCGGCTGGCGACATTGTGCACTGTTCAGGAATCTTGGCGAAGAAGCCAGTTGTGGGCCCCCCCGTGCAGACCCATGTGGCAGCTTACCCGGAGCTGATCTTCGTGAGACAAGGCCTCTTGGAGATAGTGAGTCCTGTCGGTGTGGTCCGGATCAGCCCAGGACAACTACTCGTGATTGATCCTGGTGTCGAGCATGGGGAGGTCCACCGCGGCAACTACGATGCTGTCTTCTTCGTATTGCACAACACGAATGTGTACTTCTACGAGATGGCCACTGGTGAGCGCGAGATGTCGATCTACCTGCTCGGGGGCACCGACTTGAGGTACATTACCGACGCGATCCGCTCCGAGCTCATCGATCGCTTCCCGGAGTTCGAAGCATCGGTGCACGGTCTTTTGGAGCATCTCGCCTGCCTGCTGATCAGGAGGATCCGGCGGGGCAGCTATCTCCGCATGCCCTGGATGGGGGATCCGCTAAGCATGGACAAGCGTGCCTGGCTGGCGGTACAGCGCTCGCTGGCATATCTGGCCGGGCATTTGGGGGACCCTATCGACGCACAGGATGTGGCGGAATCCGTGGGCTACAGCCCGGGGTACCTGAATCGGCTGTTTGGCCGCTTCTTCGGCACGAGCGTCACGAGGTGCCTACGCGATCTCCGTCTGACTCGCGCCCGCGATCTGCTGCAGAACTCCAATCTTCCCGTTGCCGAGATCGCAGAGCGCGTCGGCTACAGCGATCCGTCGAACTTCCGCCGCGCCTTCGTCGCCATGACGGGTGTGCCGCTGAAGGCCTTCCGCTCCGGGAATGCCGACTGGTCTCCCGCTCGCCAGCAATCGCCTGGAAAGACGACCTGAGGAGGCACGGTCTCTCATTCTAGAGGGCGGCAGTTCGAGTACCTTAGGGGCGATGAAGCAACTGCCGCAGGAAGAGAATCAGCCGAAGATGGCGCAGGCTCCCCCGCACCCGTCACACACAACACCATCCAGGATCCGCCCCGACAGCGCGAGCGGTGTCACGGGCCGGGCGCTCCTGGTGGCCTTCCTCCTCCTCCTGGCCTTGCTCCCCGTCGCTTTCATCGTCAGCATCGTATGGAACGATGAAGGCCTGACGAACGGCGTCCCGGGCCCCGCCCAGGTGAGCCTGCTTTTCTTCCTGGCTGCGCTCATGGGGCTCCCCGCGCTCCGGCGGTTCGGACTGACCCGGCGGGAGCTGCTCAACGTCTACACGCTGCTCTCCGTGGCCGCGCCGGTGATGAGCAATGGCATCATCTACTACGCTTTGCCCAAGGTGATCACGTTCTTCTACCTTGCCCGCTCTCGCCCGGAGTTCGAGGCCGGCCTGCTCCCCTATGTGCCGACTTGGTTCTCCCACCTCCTCCCCGGCGGCGACGGCCCGCTGCAGGAACAGCAGCCGTTGCTGACCAGCCGACTGGGCACTCAACACCATGGATCGCACGATCAGGGCAACGGCGGTGCGGAAGACCTCCACGTAGGCACACTCCACAAGAGAAGACAACGCCCGAAAGCGCCGTCTAAGAGGTCTCAGATGGTAGAATGATCCTCGCCCGCGCACAAGCTCAGGAGCCACTCAGGCCTGTCCCATCGCGATTTGACAGGGGGGGCCGCCTCACTTCGGCCCTTGAGGCCATAGCTGTGTCCTATGGGCTCAGCCGTCCGCCGGCATCTGCCCCACCTGGTCCTGTAAGTCCTCCACCTCCAGGTGCGTGGACCGCCGGGTGGTGGTCACCCAGGCGTGGCCCAGCAGCTCCTGCACCGCCCGGAGGTTCGGCCGGGCGCGCAGGGCGTGGGTGGCGAAGGTGTGGCGCAGCAGATGGGGGCCGGAGCGGCCGGTGATGCCGGCTCAACCGGGGATGGCGCTATGCCGATTGCCTCAATGCACGCCTAGCGGTCGCGCGCCCACAAGCCAGTCCTCGAACCGCACCTGCTCTTCAGCGCCGGGCTGCCTGAGGCTAACCTCGCTCGCGCCAAGCGGACCTTGGTCCGTATAGCGGAACGTGACGAGCCCATCGGGTATCCAGTACAGGAAGTAGCCAACCCCCGAGCCCATCTCACCATCGGGCTCCCCCAGTGATTTGATCGCGGCAGAGCGCGCCATTGGCTGCCCGAGCTTCCTCAGCGTGCTGATCCGCTGATCCAATGCCACTTCTGTCAGCCCAGAAGGCCGCAGGCTTTGCCACTCATCCCACGCCCGGTAGATCACCTTGGGTCTCCCGGATCGGCACACGGTGACCTTGGCGATGCGGTTCGCCAGTCGGCCTTTGGCGCCGGCGAGTACGCAGAGCGGCTCAATGGTCACATAGCCCCCTCTGATGATGAACGTATCGCCCTCGATTGAGTACGTGCCGATGACCGCGCCGTGAGACTCGTCCCCCCGCTCCTTATCAAGGGCCGCGAACCTCCGCGCCGATAACAGGCGCTCGCGCCGATCCAGGCCCGCAGCG
>JBEKKD010000416.1:0-4275 GCA_050010895.1 Armatimonadota bacterium | reverse complement strand
TGGCCGCAGGAGCGAGGAGCGCTATCTGGTCGGCTCATGCTCCGTTGCAGGCGGGCGGTGCTGTATGCCGCGTGCTACTTCGCGCGCTTCTCGTCCTGTCCCCGCAACTGCAGTCGCACCCGCTCCTTGCCCTTGGTGATGAGAACACTGAGGATTGCAGCCTTCCACAGATCGCTCTTTGTGCAGGTTATCATCGTGGCCTCACGGGCGCGCGATCCGGTCCCTCCCGCCGATTAGGCCCTGCGGGCTTCCGGTATAGTGTGGTATAAGACAGAAAAGTGGGAGCGATCTGGTGATGAGAAGAGAGAGCCTGTCTCTGAGCCTGAGTAGGGTGAGCGGCGAGTTCGTCGCTCTGGTGTATGTCGTGCTTGGCGTGGCCGATCTCGGGTTCTCGCTGGTCGCGTTCCGCCTCGGCGTTAGTGAAGGCAATCCATTCTTGGCGCTGATGGAGCGGTACGGACTCTTCGTGCCGACGAAGCTGCTGCTGACCATCGTTGTCGCTGCCCTGATCGGGCTCCTCTATCCCCGAGCGGCGCGCGTTAGGTTCCTGTGCTGGTCGGCGCTGATGGCAATGACAGGGGTGGATGTCTATCATATCGTGGGCCTCAGCGCGCGCCTGTACTAGGCTGAACTGCAGATGCCGTCTTCGTTCCCGTGGGCAGCTCGGGAGCGACGGCGAATCAGCTTACAGCGAAAACGTCCTGCAACCGCGGGTAGTTCCGCTGCGAGGAGAGGCTGATCCGGCACCTGCTTACGCTGAGGGTCCGCTCGTAGTTCTCCAGGCGGACGATGAGCGCCAGAATGTCGTTGTACTTCCCCTGCACCTGCACCTCATTGGCCAACTTCCTCACAGGGGGCGGAGTCACAGGACGCTGGCCCTGGCCTACGTTCATCAGGGCGGATGGGTCTGGAGTATGCCGCCTGCCAGCATGGGCAGAGAGAAGGCAATCAGATGACGGGGAATGCTGTCGGTGGTAAGGTCGCGCCCGATCTTCCCGGCGCGTTCAATTCCGCTGCCCTGGCTCGGGGGTGCGTTCACGAGAGGACCGCAGTGACTGAAGGCATGCTGGTTCAGGACTTGCTGCCGTCAGAGATAGCCATGCGGCAAGGCAAATCTGCACCGGATCGATACGTGAGTTCACGACGCAGGCACGCACCCGTGGTAGAATGCCTCCGGGCATTTCCGCAGATAGCGGGCGTAGAGATCGATCAGCTCGCGCAGTCGGATGAACCTCACCACTGCATCGCCGATCCTGGCGATTCTCATGATGCCCGCGTCCTGGCACGGACCTTCCATCATCATGAAGTCTGGATAGGGGCCATACCCTATCTCCCATTCGCTGGACGGATACTTTCGTCGCAGCTCGTCGGGAACCGTCGTCTTCTCGACGATGTAGCGCGGCAGGCGGACGTGCTCCTCGGCCAAGTGCATCGAAGAGCAGCAGCGCAGCGTTACGCCAAGCAGCAGGACATAGCCGTCGAGATCCCGGAGCTTGTGCCATCCCTCGATCAGTTCGGACGCGTGCGGGCCGATGGCCGCGAGGGAGTGCAGCCGCTGGGTGCCGCGGAGCGCCCCCGGACGTCTCCAGAACGCGTCCGGAATCTTCCCGGTCCAGCACGGCTCGGCCGCCGGGTCGAATGGCAGTATGCGCGACTTCCAGGTCACGCCCATCGCTTTCTCCTCCGGCGTGGCCTCGAGTCGCTCGCGGTTGTTCGAGTACGATGGCACCACAACAGAGCCGCTCTTCCCCACGGTCTCCAGCATGGCATCGGCGACCGCGCCAGCACCGCCCTCGACGTATCCGAAACTCGACAGCGAGCTATGCACGCCGACGACGTCGCCTTTGATCATGCCAAGCGCCCGAAAGCCGCGCTTCATCTGGCTCTCTGTGACGACGGTCCTTCTGTCCACTCGGTGGCTGCCTCCTTCGTGTGGTTACTTCAGCCCGTGCACCCGGTCCGTGTAGGCGCTTGGACGCATCCATTCCACCTTGTCCGATAGGAACTTCCGGACGCGCGCCACCACCTCCGTGAACGCGTGCCAGCCCACGCCAGTCGCCGGATTCAGTCCCTGCCAGTGAGCATAGAAGAGGCAGTACGGCGCGCCGCTGCGCACGAGTTCGACGATACTGCCAGACGCACCGTCAGCCGTGATGTAGTAGTCAGCGCTGACGCGGTCGAGGGTGTTGTCCCAGATGCCGAACTGGTCCGCCGCGTTCGGGCCAAAGTCGTACACACCGTAGTCGCCGTCGCCGGCCATCAGCTTGCACTGCTGCGATCCGTTGCTGAAGCAGGGAATAGTGCGGCCGCGAAACCTTCGTCGCTTCGCCAGGTTCAGGAGCGCCTTCCACACATTGGGGTTGATGCCGAAGCTGGGATCTTTCCGAAGCTCAGCGTACCGCGCGGTGCAGGCTTCGCACGAGCAGCCGGGCCAGGTGACCCCGGTGAATTTCACGCCGATCGTTTCCCCTTCGTTGATGATGCTCTCGAAGTACGCCTCGTATGCTTCGACCGGTACCGCCGGCTCGTACAGCCAGATCCCCTCGTGCTGCGCTCCCTCGGGGACGCGTCCTGTCTTGAAGTCGAACACACCCGAATGTGTCATCAGCTCCATCTGGGAGTCGATGCCACAGTCCCAGGCGCGGTGGAGCTGGTCGATGTACGCCTTCTGGATGTCGGTCGTGGGACGACTCAGAAGCCCGTGCTCCCATCCCGATCCCAGGATCACGCTGGACTCACCTGCGATGCCCTCGCTGCGTACGAAGTCGAGGAACCTCTTGAACGTGTCGGACGGACGGCCATACGGGCTGGTGTCATCGAGGTAGAAGGACAGCGCGGTCCTTGCCATTGTGGGTCTCCGTGTTCTGATCGCTTCCCACGCCTTCGATCAGGCCCCTGCGATTCCTTCCGCAAGGGCTCCGCGCCTCGTGGAATAAGCGACGAGAAGAGGAGTATCGGGGTCGTTGTGCAGAATAACCTGGCATATCGCGCGGTTTGCGAATCCTTCTACGGGGAGATGTGACAATGGCGACCAGAGGCAGTGGTCCGGTTCGCATGGCTGTCATCGGACTAGGCAGGGCAGGATGGGACATTCATGTCGCGGCGATCCGGGGCCGAAAGGATTTCGTGCTGACGGATGTCGCCGATCTGGAGAAGACCCGTCTCGCAGAGGCGAAGGCGGAGTTCGGGTGTCGGACCTTCTTGGACTACAAGCAAATGCTGCGAGAGACGGACGCCGATTTGGTCGTTGTGGCAACCCAGTCTAAAGACCACGCTCCGATGTCGATAGAGGCCCTGAAGATCGCGAGGCCGCATCAGGTCATCATGTCGGAGAAGCCGATGGCGATGAGCGTCCGCGAGACGGATAGGGCGCTGGCGGCGGCAAAGAGCAGCAAAGGCTGCTTCACAGTTCACCAGAACGCTCGGCTCGGGGCGGACTTCCTTCACATCAAGGACGTGATGAAGAGCGGCGTCCTGGGCGACATCTACATGATCAAGCGGGGGCAGTACAGCTTTGGTCGCCGGAACGACTGGCAGGTGCTACGCAAGTATGGCGGCGGGAACCTCAACAATAACGGCGTGCATGCCGTTGACCAGGTGCTCCAGCTACTCGACTCGCCCGTGAAGGATGTGTGGGGCGATCTGCAGCAGGTGCTGATCCCGGGCGATGCGGAGGATCACGTCAAGGTGGTGATCCGGGCTGAGAGCGGGATGGTGGCAGATGTGGAGGTCACGACCGCGGTCGCCGTCCCGGCTTACGCTTGGATGCTGCTGGGCACGAAGGGGGCGCTGATCTCGGACGGCAGGACTTCGCGGCTCCGCTATCACACCCAGAAACTGCCCAAGATTCGTGCAGTGGACAGCCACATGGTGCCGACCCGCTCATACGGCATCATCGGTCAGCGTGAGAAGATCGAGTTCAAGGAAGAGGAAATGCCTTCGTCGGCGCCGTCGAAGAAGAACTTCTACGACTACCTGTATGACGCCATCCGCAAGGGTAAGCCGCTGCTGGTGAACCCCGAGAGCGTTCGGCCGACCATGTATGTGCTCCAGCAGGCGCGCAAGGGAACGCGGTTTACCTCGTCGACCTGAGCTGAAAACACGCCGCTCTGGACGAGGACCGCAGGGGAGCCCGCAATGGGCTCCCCTGCTTTCTGTATGCCGGGCATGTACTCGTTCTCGGAGGTGAGAGTCCTCTACGGGCCAGGGAGTCGGCACCGTTATGCGAAGGCAAGGGCGTCGCCGTGAGGCGGGGTCTGAAAGAAGCCGGAGCCA
>JBEKKD010000415.1:0-4290 GCA_050010895.1 Armatimonadota bacterium | reverse complement strand
GACGCGGTAGGGCAGAAGCTAAGCGGCGTCCGTCAGCTGACGGAAACGCCGCAGCCTTTGGTCTCCTGCCCCTCTTCCTCTTGTGGGAGCAAGGCCTGCCCTGTGTCATCCCGAGCGACTCGCCGGCCCTCGTGCGGCTTCGGCGCAGCCGAAACGCACGAACGAGGGGGCGAGTTATGCGAGGGATCAAGACCGACGGAGCCGACCGGAGAGAGGCGACTCCCTCGCGTGACAATGGGGGCGCATGCCGCCCTACTTCCGCCCCGCCCCTTTCGCCAAGTCATCCAGCGTCTTCTGCAGCTTCTTCAGCGATTCGCCGTATCCGGCCCAGTCGCCCTTGCGCTGCTTGTCGAGCGCGTCTTTGAACTCCCGGTCGGCCTGCGCGGCGAGACCGCGCACGTCGGTCGGAGCCGCGGGCGGCGCGGGGGCCGCGGTGGACGGCTTGGCTGCGCCCGGCGGTGTCGGCTGCGGCTTCGCCGCCGGCGCCGGCACGGCCGAAACCTCGGCCCACGCCGGCTGCTCGGCAATCAGGCCCGGCGGGGACTCGCCGAGTACCGTTGCCAGCGCCTGCGAGAGCGTCGGGCTCATCACCACCCTGCCATCGCCCCGGCCGACGATGACGCGCTTCAGTTCGGGGATCGCGTTCTGGGCCGCGCGCAGATAGATCGGCTCCACGTAGAGGATGCTGTCGCCGACCGGCAGCACCAGCAGGTTGCCTCGGATCACCGATGACCCCTGCTGGTTCCACAGCGTGAAGAACCCGCTGATCTCCGTATCCTGGCTGATGGCGGCCTCGATCTGGATAGGACCCCAGATCTGCTGCGTCTTGGGGAAGTAGTACGTGAGAAGCTGGCCGTACGCGTCGCCGTCACATAGCCCTGCCAGCCACGCCACCATGTTGGGCTTGCACGCGGGCGTGAACGGGAGCATCAGCAGATACTCCGGCTCAGGCTTGTTCGGCAAGTGAATGATGGCGTAGTAGGCCTGCATCGTCTCCTGGCTCTCGGCGGGGCCTACCGACTTCGGGTTCTCCTGCGCGATCTCCCACTTCTCGACACGGTTGTAGAACGCTCGCGCATCCTTCATGTGGTAGACCGTGAGTCGGCCGCTCTGCGTGTTGAGCAAGTCCTCAGGATAGCGGATGTGGCTGAGCAGTCCGGCCGGCATCTCCGCCATCGGCCTGAAGATGGCGGGGTAGATCTTCTGGTACGTCTGCACGATCGGATCGGTCGGGTCGGCCACGTAATATGTGACCGTGCCGTCATAGGCGCTGATCACGACTTTCACCGAGTTGCGCACGTAGTTGAACCGCCCCGCCGGCGTATCGTAGGGCTGCGAGTATGGGTACATCGCCGAGAGCGTGTACGCGTCCTGAATCCAGTAGAGGGAGCCGTCCGTTCCGATCACGACGTACGGATCCCGGTCATAGGACAGGAAGGGAGCGATATGCTTCACGCGCTCGACAATGTTGCGGCCCCAAAGAATCCGGCTGTCGTTGGTGATGGTATTCGAGATGAGAATGTTGATGTCGCCGAACCGCAGCGCCGCGGCCATCCTCGCCAGCCCGCCCCCGATCGGCACCCCGCCCTTGCCGGTGTACTTCGTCTCGGCCGTCTGGTTCGTCGCCGGCAGCGGGTAATCGTTCTCTTTCATGGTCGTGCCGACGACGATATAGTCGTTGGTCATCTCGCCGTAATAAATGCCCGGGTGTGTCACCTGCACCCCGGACGTCGACTTCGGCGGTATGTCCTTGATCACGTAATTCGGCAGGCCCGACGCGACCACGTCGCTGACGGGCGACATGACCACGCCGTAGCCGTGGGTGTAGAAGACGTGGAGATTCTGCCAGCTCTTGTCCGGCAGGCCATCGGTATTCAGCTCGCGCGCGGACAACATGACCTGGCGATAGCGCCCGTTGATGGTATAGCGGTCGATGCCGACAGTGTTGAAGGTGTAGTAGGGCTGAAGCTCCTGCTGCTTGCGATAGGTCTCCAGCAGCGGCCGGTAATCCCACAGTCGAATGTTGTTGACGGTGGCGATGTTCTGCTTGACCGCGTCCATGTTCAGCAGGTCCACCTTCAGCAGTTCGCGGTCCTTCACTTTTTCGAGATCGAACCCGCGCCGGGTGAACTCGATAGTGTGGCTGATGTAGGGCGCCTCCCGGCCGAACTCGTTCGGCTGCACCTGGAACCTCTGCACCAGGTTCGGATAGATCACGTTCAGCAGCAGCGAGCTGACCGCGAGGAATCCGATGCCGGCCAGCGGCAACCAGATGCCCCGGAAGTAGATGTTGATCAGCAGCAGCGCCGCGCACGCCAGCGCGATCACGAAGAGGATATTGTACGCCAGCAGTTGCGCGTTGATATCCGTGTAGCCCGCGCCGAACGCCGCGCCCCGGTCGGAATAGAGCAGGTAGAACGCCTCGATCCTATAGCCGATCGCTTTCACGACCAGGATCAGGCCCAGAAGAATCGACAGATGCACCTTCACGTGAGAGGCGAAGGCGGGCGTGCCCCGCAGCACGCGGATCGCCTTGTCGAAGTAGTGCGTGGCCGCGGAGAGAATGAAGACGGCGATGAGCGTCAGGTACAGCCACTGCCAGAGGTACTGTATGAACGGCAGCCTGAACACGTAGAACCCGACGTCGCGGTTGAACACGGGGTCCTTGATCCCGAACGGTAGGCCGTGCTTGAACAGCAGGTAGTCGTTCCAGTGCTGCGCCGTGGACTGGCCCACCGAATAGGCGACGATGATGGCGAGGATGACCAGAGCCAGGTAGAGATAGCGGGTGACGAAGAACTCCATCACCTCCGCCAGCCGCATGCGGAGCGCGGTTTCCTCGTCGTACCAGAGCGCGCGCCGCGCCAGCCGTCTGGCGAGTTCGACGTTCCCCAGCAGCAGCACCAGGAAGATGACGCCGGCGACGATCCCGAGGCCGATCTGCGTCCCCAGAATGGTGATGAACACGCTGGGGTAGCGGACGTCGTGCTTGAACCAGAGCCACTCGGTGTAGAGGTTCAGGATGCCGGGCAGCAGCCAGAAGAACACGAGGATGGCGGCGACCAGCAGTATCCAGCGCACGACGCGCCGGCGCAGCCGCCTTCCCCCGAAATCCGCGCTCATAATCCCCATCATCTGCCTCCGGAACCGCTGCTGAAGTGCGTCATGTCTTCACAGCACGACGCCCGTGAGTGCTGGCATACCATCGTCGGGTAAGTCTAGCACAAACCGAGGGGAATGCAAGCCAACCCCCGCGCGTTCGGGCTTGCCCGAACGCGCGGAGAAGGACACCGTTTGCTCCGGGGCGGCTTCCCTCAGTTGGAAACGCCCCGAATGTACAACGGCGTCCGCCCCCCCTCGCCGCGCGCGACAACCCCCGCGCGGCTCGACCGTGGCAATCTCGCCGTTCGCTTTTGCCCTGCCCCCTCCCCAGTGGGGCGGGTTGGTAACCTGCCCTCGCCCCGCAGGGGCGAAAGTAAAGCATCTGCGGAATCTCCGTAAAATCTGCGCAGTCTGCGTTATAGCCGTTCCCCCCTCCCCGCCTCCTTGCCCCCGACGCCGGATCGGTCTAGAATGACCCCACCGAGGGCCCGCCGATGAGCCGATCAGATGACCATCACCTCAATGGCGCAGACGTGAATGGCACGGACGGAGGGGCGACGGTGGCGAGGTACCGAAGCGACGGAATGGCGCGACGTCAAGTGAGGTCGCGGCGAAGACGTTACGGCCTCCTTGCGTTGGTCGCGGTTGCCCTCTGTCCTCTGGTGTTCAGGAGCTTGATCGGCGCGGGCCGCGCGTTCGCCGTGGGGGCCGAGGCCCTGGGAGACCTGGCTGGGGCTTCGTTGTCCCCCAACGGTGAAGTGGTCGCCCTTGATGGATTCTTCGCCCAATCGAAGGATGCAGTGACCTCGATTGTAGACGTGTCCGACGGCAAGCTCGTTAGTGCAAGCCCGAAGGGATGGTTCACATTCTGGCACAAATGGGGTTCAGGCACGGCTTACGTCGAGACGCGAACGCGCCGCACTGAGACGGCGATCTACTACGCGCCGTCAGCCGACTCTCCTGCGACCCGGGCCAATATCGAAGGGGTCTCGGCGCTAGCGCTCGCGACGTCGAGCACGGCCCTGGACCCAAGCAATCGTTGGCTCATCGTAGCGGCGCGGACCGGCGCTATACACAGCGTCATAAGTAATGACGCATTATGGGAAAGATATGGTAGTACTGATGCATGAAAGCGCTCACCATTTCGGATGCCGACATGATCGTATTGGGACTGCAAGATGAGATCCG
>JBEKKD010000414.1:0-4304 GCA_050010895.1 Armatimonadota bacterium | reverse complement strand
CGTCCCAGGTAACGAAACCGGCCAGGCCCTCCATATCGGCCGCGATGAAGACTTTCACGATGGCTCCCTATATCGTTGCGTCGGTACCTCAGCGGCGCCGCTGAGGCTGCGGCGTTGCTTCGCAGCCGCCGCTGAGGCTGCACCGCCGGCCGGAGCCCCGACGCCCCTCCGCATCATAGAATGCGCGCCAGCAACACGCGGCTCCTCCGATCGAGCGCCGCGGTATCGGTGATGTCATACCGATTGCCCTCCGCGTCGGTGATGAGCACCCGGGAGGCGCCGATGTAGATAACATTGTCGCGGACGTCTCGGAACGTGACATCGCGCAGCCCGCGGTCGGTTTCGAGCACGCACGAGTGGAGGCCGCCGTACTCCTTGAGAGAGACGATGCGGGTGATCCTCGCGTGCAGGTAGCGCTGGTCCAGCTCCCCTTGCACGAGGCTGCGCGACTCCGGGTCGAGCCGGCGCCAGTTGCGCAGCAGGCCGAACTCCTTGCCGTTCGGCTCCGCGCCGCGCACCGAAATGTAGAGGTCCGGATCCTCCAGAGGGCGGGCGCGGACGAACCGCGGCCACAGCACGGTCAGCTCGTCGCCGATCTGCGCGCGAAGACTGCCATCCTCGGCCCGGTAGACCTTCAACTGCTCCGCGTCGAGGTAGCGCAGCTTCTCCGGCTCTTTGATCGCCTGGTTGGTCGTCTCAGCCACCGACAGCCTTTACCATCGAGGTCTTGCGGTGGAGATCGAGGAGGTTGTAGTACACGCCCTTCTTCTCCTCCAACTCCTGGTGAGTGCCGAATTCCACCACCTTGCCCTCATCGATCACTAGCAGCTTGTCGGCGTTGCGCAGCGTCGAGAGCCGATGTGCGATGGCGAAGGTGGTGCGGCCCTCCACCAGCCGGGCGATCGCCTGCTGGATCTGCTCCTCGGTTTCCAGATCGACGTTCGCCGTCGCTTCGTCCAGGATCAATATCGCCGGGTCGTGCAGCACCGCACGAGCGATGCACACTCGCTGCTTCTCGCCCGCCGAGAGGCGGCTGCCGTGCTCGCCCACCTGCTCGTCGTAGCCATCCGGTTTGTTGATGATGAAATCGTGCGCATTCGCCAGCTTCGCCGCCGCCATGATGTCCTCGAAGCCGGCGTCCGGCTTGCCATAAGCGATGTTCTCGGCGACAGTGCCCGCCACCAGGAACGGCTCCTGCAGCACCGCCCCCAGGCGGCCCCGGTATGCCGTCAGCGACAGGTCCCGGATGTTGATGTCGTCGATCAGGATCTCGCCCTCGTCCGCATCGTAGAAGCGGCAGAGCAGATTGATGAGCGTGCTCTTCCCCACGCCACTCTTGCCGACCAGGCCCAGCATGTGGCCCGGCTCCGCCTTGAACGAAACCCCCTTGACCACGGGATGGTGCTTGTCGTACCCGAAGACGACGTCGCGGAACTCCACCGCGCCGCGGATGTGCTCCGGCATGACGTCACCCTTCGTCTTCTCGCTCTCGAACTCGGCGTCCAGCACCTCGAAGATGCGATCCGCCGCGGTCAGCGCCCGGGAGACCCACTGCACCACGTTGGTGAGGAAGTTCAGGGGACCGTAGAGCATCCCCAGATACCCCAGGAACATCATCAGATCGCCCAACGTGAGCGTGCCCTGGCGGGTCATCACCCCGCCAAAGTACCACACCATCAGCGAGCCGCTCCCGATCAGCAGCCACAATACCGGGAAGATCGTGCCCCAGGTCTGCTCCGCGTACACCGACGCGTTCATCAGGTCGCTGTTGCGAAGGCCGTACCGATGCAGCTCCGTCGACTGCTGTGAAAACGCCTTGATCACCTTCACGCGATTCAGGGCATCATTTACCAGGCTGTGGTAGCGGCCCCAGCGATACCAGAACGCGTGGAATGCCGAGTGCATCTTGCGCCACAGTGGGCGTGTGCCGAAGCTGACCAGTATCGCGGGAACGATGGCGAGCGCCGACAGGCGCCAGTTCCTGGTGAAGATCACCGCCGACACGCCGACAATCGTTACCAGGTTCGTCACCAAGAACGGCAGGCCGAACGCGAGCAGGTCCTGAACGCCGCCAGAGTCCTGGGTCAGGCGCGAGATGATTGCACCCGCGGGATGGCGGTCGTAGTAGCGCATGGACAGCCACTGCAGCTTCTCGTACAGCGTCGCCCGGATGTCGAAGCTGACTTTCCCGCCGAGATACGCGGTCACCCGGTTCCGCCACACCTGCAGGACAGTGCTGAGGATGCTGCTCGCCGCCAGTGCCAGCACCAGCCACCCCAGCAGGCGGATGCCGTGCGCCGCCGCGTATGCCTGGTCTGCCGCCGACTTCGGCGCCAGCACCTTGTCCAGCAGCAGCTTCGTGAGGTACGGCGGCAGCAGCCCGAACGCGGTGCCGCCCAGCATCAGCACACCGGTCAGCACCAGCTTCCCGTGGTAGGGTTTGGCGTACCCCAGCAGCCTGCGCAACGTCGCAGCCCGGCGCGAGCAGCGCGGGCAGACACGGGTGTCCTCGCCAAGCACCAGGCCGCAGGTTTCGCACCGCAGCAGCTTCTCTTCCGGCTCCGGGATCGGATTGCCCTTCGCCGCCGCGTCGAGTTGCGAGCGCACCCGGCCGAATCGCTCGGAGAGCGCGTTGGTGAAGCAGATCAGGCGCACTTTGTGGCCGTTGACGCTGGCGCGCAGTGCCGAGCCGCCGACCAGCGCCTCGATGTCCACCTCGCTGATGTCGGCGAGCGGAACCTCCTTCACCAGCTCGGCCTGCGCCCCGTCAGGCTCGCACACGAACACCCGGTCCCCGGCGAGCGCGAGCCACTGCTCGCCGTACCGGCCGTCCGAGCTGAGATCGCTGCACCCGATCACGACCGGCTTGCCGTCAGGGCATTTGTCGGCGATTAGGCGCTGCACTGATTCGGGAAGCTGTTGCTGGTTGGCCACTGGGGCCCCCTCCGCGCACAACACTACCTATCCCACACCAGTCCGTTAGATGGTATAGGGGGACGGTGAGTTCCCCTTTGCCATCTCGGCGGCGAACGGCCCGCCGCAGTTCGAGGTCAATCAGGAAAGAGGAAACGCGCCGGCTTCTCGCCGTTCCAGGGATGGAACGACCCGAAGCAGGCGCGTCAAGGGCTGAAATCGCTGGTCCTGCGAATTCGTATCGTTTTGTCAGAGGTCAGCCACCTGAAAGATACCCCCAGGCGAGGAGGTTGTCAAGCGTCAATACGGCTCTCCCGTCACGCGCGCCGCCTCTGCGACACTGGTGATCCCTTCGGCGGCCTTTCGCATGCCATCGGCCACCAGCGTAGTCATACCGTTTCGGACCGCGGCATCACGGAGAGACTCCGCCGGGGCACGAGCGGATATCAGCCGACTGAGTTCGGGGTTGATCTCCATCACTTCGTAGATGCCAGCGCGTCCGCGATAGCCCCCGTGTCGGCACGCATCACACCCCGCGCCGCGGCGGAAGCTCGGGTTCTCCGGCAACTGATAGCCGCCGGACTTGGCGCGTTCGGCAAGCGGCGACAGCACCGCGTAAGACGGTTGCTCCGGAGCGCCGCATTCCTCGCACACGCGGCGCACCAGCCGCATGGAGACGACGCAGATCAGGCTCTCGGCAAGAGCAAACGGCTCCACGCCCATATCCAGTAGCCGCTGGATCGCGCCGACGGCGCTGTTGGCGTGGACGGTACCCACGACCAGGTGGCCGATCAGGGCGTGCCGCACGGCTATCTCAGCGACCGGCAGAGCCCGGATGTCGCCAAGCATGATCACGTCGGGATCGTGCCGAACAATAGCGCGCACGGCTTGTTCAAAGGTAAGCCCAGCCTTGACGTTGACGGCCACCTGAGTGACCCAAGGGAAGGCGTACTCGACTGGATCCTCGATGGTAAAAGTCTTGATTTCTGGCTTGGCGATGTGCTGCAGCGCGGCGTACATGAGGCTGGTCTTGCCGCTTCCGCTAGGGCCGGAGATCAGAATCAGCCCGCAGGGGGCGTGGAGCAGCCGCTTGAGACGCTCCAGATCATTGGAGAACATGCGCAGCTTCGGGGTTTCCAGCATCTCGAGGGTGAGCAACTGCGTCACCTGAGGCAGGAGACGCATGCCGACGGACTCACCGTGGATAGACGGGATCGTGGCGACGCGCACGTCGCACTCGGTGCCGTCGAGAGTGAATCGGAAGCGCCCGTCCTGAGCCACCTGGTCCTGGTCGGGGGCGAGCGCCGCGTGCTGCTTGATGGCAACGATCAGAGGCGTATGCGCGTAGCGTGGCATCTCCATGACCACGTGTAGGACGCTATCCACGCGGA
>JBEKKD010000413.1:0-4313 GCA_050010895.1 Armatimonadota bacterium | reverse complement strand
CGTCCTGGGATTCCTGGCGGCCGTCATCGCCGCCATCGCCCGCTTCCGGTTCTGAACGGCAGGATATGAACTTCGGCACCCTCTACCTCGTCGGTACTCCCATAGGGAACCTGGAGGACATCACGCTGCGCGCGCTGCGCGTGCTGCGGGAGGTTGACCTGATCGCGGCCGAGGACACCCGCGTGACGCGCGTGCTGCTCCGGCGCTACGAGATCGATACGCCGGTGGTGAGCTACCACGCGCACAGCGGCCCAGAGACGCTCGAGCGCCTCGTCAGTACGCTCAGGGACGGGAAGAGCGTTGCCCTGGTGTCCGACGCGGGCATGCCTGGGGTCAGCGACCCGGGCGCGAAGCTCGTGGAAGCGTGCGCCGAACGCGGCATACCGGTAGCAGTGATCCCGGGCCCGACGGCGGCATCGGCAGCGCTCGCCATATCCGGCCTGCCGGCGAAGGAGTTCCTCTTCCTCGGTTTCCTTCCCCCGCGGTCCGCGGCGCGGCAGCGCACGCTGGAGCACGTCGCCGACCAGTCGGCGACGCTGATCCTCTACGAGGCGCCGCATCGTCTGATCGAGAGCCTGGCGGACATCAGAGAGGTGCTGGGAGACCGGCGGGCGGCGTGCTGCCGGGAGCTGACGAAGCGCTTCGAGGAAGTGGTGCGCGGAGCTATCTCGGAGCTGATCGCGCACTTCACGGAGCGCGAGCCCAGGGGTGAGTTCACGATCGTCGTCGCGGGCGCACAGCCGGCGCGCGCGAGCGGCGATCTGCGCGCATCGCAGCAGGAAGTCCTGGAGCTGATCTCGGCCGGACTATCGCCGAGCCGCGCGGCCGCGTATGTGGCGAGAAAACGCGGCGTGCTGAAGAGCGCTCTCTACCGGGCTGCCGTGGAGCGGGGGCGAGATGAAACGTGAGGGTAAGCGCGCCAACTCGCTCGACGGCCGCGCCTGGACGCGGCATTCGATCAGCGTCTGGAGCGACATTCGGAAGTCGAAGACAGAGCTGGCGCTCAAACCCCCTGCGCTGTTCCCCGCCGAGCTTGCGAAGCGCGTGATCGAGTGCTTCCTGCCGCCCGAGGGGCGCGTCGTGCTCGACCCGTTCTGCGGCCTGGGCTCGACGGTATTGACTGCACACGAGCTGGGGCGAGCCGGTGTGGGCATCGACATCAGCGCGGACTACGTCGGCGCGGCCAGGGATCGCCTCGGCGACTGCGGGGACGGCTGCCGCCTGATCTGCGCTGATGCCAGCAGCCTGCTGGAGCACGTCGGGCCGGGATCCGTTGACCTCGTCGTCACCTCTCCCCCGTACTGGAACGTGCTCACTCGCCGTCGCTCGGCGGATTACAAGCAGATCAGGAACTACGGAGAGCTCGCGGGCGACTTGGGCCGGATTGACAGCTACGAGCACTTCGTCGCACGTCTCGCGGGCATCTTCGGCTGTGTGAGAGAGGCGTTGCGGCCGGGGGCCTACTGCGTGGTTGTGGTGATGGACATACGGCAGGGCAGCACGTTCTACCCATTCCATGCGGACCTGGCGGAGGCGATGCGGGGCGTGGGGTACCTGCTCGACGACATCATCATCTGGGACCGGCGGCATGAGTACAACAACTTCCGGCCGCTGGGGTATCCGGCGGTCTTTCGGGTGAACAAGGCGCACGAATTCGTGATGGTGTTTCAGAAGCCGCGATGACGCCCCCGCAGGGGGAGCGGCTACTTTCTTGCCTTCAGTATCAGGCCCACGCCTATCGCGCCGGTGAGGATGTTCGGGAGCCAGGCGGCCCAGAGTGCGGAGAGCTGGCCCTGCTGGGCTACCACAGACATGTAGTTGGCGATCACGTAGTAGCCGAAGCCGATGAGAATGGCGATGCCGAGGCCGATGGCCGAGCTGCCGCGGTGGGAGCGCACGCCGAGCGGGGGCGCGATGAGCGCGAAGACCAGCGAGGCGAACGGTATCGCGAACTTCTGGTGCAGCATCACTTCGAGCTGGCGCGTCGGCCTGCGCTGGCTCAGCACGTACCCGATGTACTGCTTCAGCTCCTCGTAGGTCATCCCACTCGGGTTGCGCGTCTCCCTGGCTATCTGGGTAGGGCTGATATGGAAATCGATCAGGTGGTTGTCGAAGGCGGTGCTGACGAGTTCGTCGGGACGCAGTGATCTGACCGTGCCTTCGGTGAATAGCCAGGACCCCTGCTTCTCCTGCCAGCGTCCATACTCCGCGACGGTGATGGCGATTGGTCGCCCCTTGTCAAACCACACGATGGTCGGGCGGATCATCTCGCCGTTCTCGACGTCGAGCCGGTCGGCATACACCAGTCTCACGACTTTGTCGTCCACCATCTGCTTGAGGAAGACGCCCTGCTCGACCTGCTTCCCGGCGTGGAGGGTCGCCTGACGGACCATGTCGTCGGCGCGCCGGTTACACGCCGGGACGATGAACTCGTTGAACGCGGCCGTGGTGAGCGACACCACGAAACCGGCGACGATCATGGGAACGACGAGGCGCCGGAAACTGATCCCACCGGCATACATGGCGACGAGCTCGCTGTCGCCGCTCATGCGGCCGAATGCGACCAGAATCGCCACCAGGATGGCCAGCGGGAACGTGTAGACGATGAAACCCGGCAGCCAGAGCATGAACAGCTTGCTCGCCGTCCAGAGGCTGATGCCGAGCTGGTTGATGAGCTCGGTGAGCTTGAAGAGAACGTTGGCCGAGACGAAGAGGAGCACGAAGGCCAGCACGCCGAAGGCGAATGGCCCCGACATCTCCCGCACGACGTATCGGTCAATGGTCTTCATGACGGTCAGGCGCTGTTCATGTCATCTGGAATCGATCGCCCAGGTAGAACCGGCGGGCGATGGGGTCCTCGAGCAGCTCCTCGGAGGTACCCGCGGTGAGAATCTTCCCTTCATAGATGATGTAGCTGCGGTCGGTGATCCTCAGCGTCTCGCGCACATTGTGGTCGGTGATGACCATGCCCAGGTTGCGGGAGCGCAGCTCCTGCACGATGTCCTGCAGCTCCGCCACGGCGATGGGATCGATGCCGGTGAAGGGCTCGTCGAGCAGCAGGTAGCGCGGCTCGCGTGAGAGGGCTCGCGCGATCTCGGTGCGCCGGCGCTCGCCGCCGGAGACGACTCCCGCCGGGACATCGCGCACTTTCTGGAGATGGAACTCCTGAAGCAGTTGTTCGAGCCGCGCGCGGCGTTCGGCCGACGAAATCGGGACCCATTCGAGGATGGCGGCGATGTTTTGAGCGACGGTAAGGTGCCGGAACGATGAATTCTCCTGGGCGAGGTACCCGACGCCGAGATGAGCGCGGCGGTACATCGGCATCCGGGTGATGTCGGACCCGTCAAGCGTCACCGCGCCGTTGTTGGCGAAGACCAGGCCCAGGAGCAGGTAGAACGTGGTGGTCTTCCCGGCGCCGTTCGGACCAAGCAGACCAACCGTCTCGCCCGGCCGAACGTCGAGGCTGACGCCATCAACGACAGGCCGGTGGTCGTAGCGCTTCACCAGCCCATTTCCGGCGAGGCTCACTTCTGACCTTCCTGCTTCTTTGGCGCCGCGGGCTGCTGCTCGGGCGGCTGGAACTGCACGAAAACAGGCTGGCCGCCGCGCTCGAACTGAAACTGCTGCGACTTCACCTGATAGGTCATCGTGTCGGCGACGACCGAGAATGCCGCTTTCGTCGTCTGATTCGTGCCATTGACCTTCACCGCGCCTCGCAGCGCGCCCTGGCCGTTCTTGCCGTCATAGGCGCCGGTATCGGCCGTTCCGAGCACTTTCCACTCGGAGCCGTCCTTCGCAATGTAGCGGGCATGCACGGTGACGCTGCCCGCCGCTTCAGCTCTATCGAAGTCCTGGCCGCCCTTACTGCCAGGCCAGACCTTGAGCGTGTCACATGTCACAAGGAGATCAGGGCCATTCACGGTCACGCCCTTGGAGAACTCCCAGGAGCCGCCGACGGTGCCCTCGAGATGTTTTGACTCGACGGTGAACCTGCCGAATCGCGCCGCCTTGGGCGCGCCGGGCTTCGGCTGCCCGGCCCGAATGGCGCCCGCCGCGACCGATAGCAAGATCGCGGCCAAGAGGCAGCGCGCGATTGCCGCTTTCATCGTTGTGCTCCTCTGCCGCCGAGTGACTGAGATCGCTGCGCAGCCTCCGGCGAATAGGTTACTTTCGAGCGCCCAGGAGACACAACCTTCCCCGTGTTGAGGTTGTAGGTGACGCTGTCGGCATCCAGCCGCCAGCCATCGGAGGAGACGACGACCGATCCGCGGAGCGTGACGCGGCCGGCCCGCTTCTGCACATCGGCCACCTCG
>JBEKKD010000412.1:0-4330 GCA_050010895.1 Armatimonadota bacterium | reverse complement strand
GTAACGGGCGGCGATCGGTGACGTTGCGATCGGCCCACCATAGCGCAGATATCGGACGAACTCGGCCACGATCTTGGGATCTGCGCCGCCGTGCGAGCCACCCGTGTCGAGGAACTCACACTGCATGTCCCCCTGGGGCGAGTAGTCGTGGCGCTTGTTCCACAGTCTGACGACAGCTTCCGAAGGCACGTCGCCGAAGTTCTCGATCCTGCCCTCGGTGCCGATAACGGTGTAGTTCCGCCATCCATCCGGCGAGTAGTGGCACTGCTCATAGGATGCGAAGACACCGTTGTCGAGTTGCATGAGCATCATGCTCAAGTCCTCGACGTCGACAACGGGGTTCAGCCCCTTCTGTGAGAGGGGGGGCCAGTTCTCCTCGCGGAATGTGGCGTCGCCGCGTTCGGACGGGTGATGGCGGTCGGCGATCCGGCCATAGACGGTGAGGCCTCCCATGCCCGTCACTCGCTGCGTGTATCCGCCGCAGAGCCAGTGCAGCACGTCTATATCGTGCGCGCCCTTCTGCAGCAGCAGTCCCGTGCTCTTCGTCCTATCGGCGTGCCAGTCTTTGAAGTAGGCATCACCGCCATAGCATACGAAATGCCGGCACCAGCCGGCTTTGACCTCACCGATGGCTCCCTGGTCGATCAGCTCCTTCATCTTCTCGACCACCGGGAAATGACGCATGTTGTGGCCAAGGTACAGCTTCCGCCTGGCCTGGTAGGCAGCATTCAGTATGCGGTCACATCCCTCGATGGTGATCGCCATCGGCTTCTCGAGGTAGACCGACTTGCCGGCCTCCAGCGCGGCCACAGCGTGTTCCTCGTGCAGGAAGTCGGGCGACGTGACGAAGACCGCGTCGATGTCTGGCCGCGCCAGCAGTTCCCGGTAGTCCGTCGTGACGAACGCGTCCTCGCCAAATCGCTCCCTGAACCTCGGGAACACGTCCTCAACTACGTCGGCCCCAGCCACGACGCGAACGCCTTCCTCTGGTCTGTGGGCATACCAGGCAAGCCCGCCGCGGCCGCCTGCACCTATCACGCCGATCCTCAGCTCATCTCGTGCGGTCACTGTATCCTCATCATCGCGGTGTCACTGCGGCAGAGACGGCCCTATGGTAGGGCGCGGACTGCCGCGCGCATGGAGTGTTTTCGCCGGCACTTCGCCAGCGCCTCCGTTCTATGGGGGCAGGAAACACGTCGCCTGAGGCGACTGAAGCCGCCCGAGGCGGCCAAAGCTCCTGCGCTACGGACATTCCCACGGGTCGCCCCTGCGGGGCGAGGGCGGGTTACCAACCCGCCCCACTGAGAGGGGGCAGGAGACACGCTTCTGCCCTACGAATTGAAACTCCTGTGCTACGGACTGAACGACGAGATTGCCACGCGCGCCTGGGCTCTGGCGGGCCCAGGCGGCTCGCAATGACAGGCCGGGACAACAAAACTTGGTGCCGAATGGAGGTTGTACATGATGGCACGTGAATTCGCTTCGGATCGCTATGAGAAGATGCAGTACCGACGCTGCGGAGGGAGCGGGCTGCTTCTCCCGGCGATCTCGCTGGGTGCGTGGGAAACATTCGGCGGGTATCGAGGAGAGGATGTCTCGCGTGACTGCCTGTTTCGCGCGTTCGATCTGGGCATCACGCATTTCGATCTCGCAAACAACTACGGCACTCCGCCTGGAAACGCCGAGATCGTGGTTGGCAAGATTCTCAAGGAGATGCCGCGCGACGAGCTGATCGTCTCCAGCAAGGCCGGATGGTATATGTGGCCCGGCCCGTATGGCGACTGGGGCTCTCGCAAGTACCTGATCGCGAGCTGCGATCAGTCGCTCCAGCGCGCAGGTCTGGAGTACTTCGACATTTTCTATCATCATCGCCCCGACCCGGAGACGCCTCTGGAGGAGACGCTGGGCGCTCTGAGCGATCTCGTTCACCAGGGAAAGGCGCTCTACGCCGGGGTAAGCTCGTACAGCGGCGCGCAGTTTGCCGAGGCGGTGCGCGTGTGCGAGCGGATGGGCCTGTCCCGGATCACTATCCATCAACCGCGCTATAACATGCTGGGCCGCACGGTCGAGTGGGACCTGCTGCCACAGACACAACAGGCGGGCGTCGGCGTGATCGTCTACTGCCCGCTGGCCTCCGGGCTGTTGACTGACAAGTACCTGGGGAGCGACATTCCCGCCGAGAGCCGGGCGGCGCAGAAGTGGGGCAAGGAATGGGTCGAGAGGAATCTGGGCGCCGAGCGGCGCGCCACTCTCACTCGGCTCAATGAGATGGCGAAACAGCGAGGACAGACACTGGCGCAGATGGCGCTGGCGTGGATCCTGCGGCTGCCAGGCATCACCAGCGCTCTGATCGGCGCCTCCAACGTGAAGCAGGTTGAGGAGAACGCTGCCGCGCTCGACAACCTGGAGTTCGCGAGAGAGGAACTCGACCAGATTGACGGGCTGACCAAGCACGCGCCGTAGCGTACCGACGCAGGGGGGACGGTTTCGGGACTGAAGTCCCGAAACACCACCAAGCACCAACGCAACGGCGGGTCGCCCCCGGGGGGCGGGGGCGGGTTACCAACTCGCCCCACTGAGAAGAGGCAGGAGACCAAAGGCTGCGGCGTTTCCGTCAGCCGACGGACGCCGTTTAGCTCCTGCCCTACAGACTATTGCGATGGGGTGACGGGATGCCAGAGCCGATCTTCATGACTGCTGAAGAGATCGAGCGCCTGCGGAACGAGCTTGAGCGCCTCAAGACACAGGGGCGGCGACACGCACGAGAGGAACTCGTGAAAGCTCGCTCCTATGGCGATTTCCGCGAGAACGCCGAATTCGAGGAAGCGAAGCGCGCTCAGTCGATCCTGGAGGGGCAGATCAAGGAGCTCGAAGGAGTGTTGGGCCGGGCGCAGGTGATGGCGCCTGGCGAGGAGTCGCGAGTGGCCGTCGGCGCGACGGTTATCGCCGTCGACCTGGAGACCCTCGGCGAGATCCGCTTCAACATGCGCACGGCGGGGCAATCCGATCCGGCCGGGATCAGCGTCACCCCTGATTCCCCAGTAGGGCGCGCGCTGATGGGCAAAGAGGCGCTGGATGAGATCGAGGTCGAGACCCCCACGTCGAAGCGCAGATACCGAATCCTCTCAGTGACCTTTGGGGCGTGAGGCGAGCGCGGGTGTGACCGATGGGGGGGGAGTCGCCTCTCTCCGGTCGGCTCCGCCGGAACGCGAAGAGGCGAGGAGTCGGAGGGAACGGCCAAGGCACGGCCATCCGCCGATGCACGCGGATGCACGCGGATTCCCGCCTTCGGCGGGAACGGCGGAGCGAAGAGGCGAGGAGTCGAAGAGTCGAGAGTCGGAGAAAACGGCGAGATTGCCACGGTCGTCGGGTCCGCACAGCGGACCCTCTCTCCCCGCCGGAGGCGGACGAGACTCGCAATGACACAGGAGGGGGCAGAATTAGGCCCTGCCAGCCGCCATCCCGGTCGCTACTGTCCTACGGACTGCGGTCAAAACCTGCCGCCCAGTAGTTGCCATATGAGCAGCAGGTCGCCGCTGCTGTCCACGACGCGGGCGGCCTGCTCAAACTCCACATCTGCGGGAATACCTCCGCGCTGCTCGGTGATATGGCGCAATCCGGTGGCGACCTGTTCAACGTCGATCACATGGTGAGCTTCGAGAAAGCGCGAGACATCTATACCGCGGCAGGGAAGTGCTACAAGGGCAATCTGGACCCCGTCACTGACCTGCTTCAGGCGACTCCGGAGCAGTGCCACCAGCGCGCCCTCGATCGTCTCCGCCTCGCCGACGGCACTCGTTTCATGCTCGGCGCGGGCTGCGAGATACCGGCCGCCGTGCCGGATGAAGTGCTTCAAGCCTTCTGTGCCGCCCCAAAGGTCTACGCCGAGCGGTAGCTCGCTCGCGACCGGCGCAGCACATCATCTCCGCGCGAGAGCGACGACGAGAGGCCACGCGAAACTGAGCAGCCGGTCCGCCAGAATCATCCCGATGGCCGCCGGCATGGTCTTCTGGTAGAGCTTCAGTCCGCCGTACCGGATCGCCAGCGTTTTCACCAGCCACCCGATGAACATCGGGCACCACCACGCCTGCGTGCCCCACACGTTCGCGGCGAGATAGCCCACCGGGTGAAACGGCCACCACCAGAACCGCGTCCGCATCGCCGCGAGTAGGAACGTGAACACCATGCCGCCCACGAGGTAACTGGTGATCGGCGGGCTGAAGTGACCGGGAGACGTAACCGCGTCGTAGTTGCTCTGTCCGAGGTTGCGCATCACCACGGGAATCCAACTGCTGTACAGAATGTCGAAGTTCCAGAACCCCCGCTGGTA
>JBEKKD010000411.1:0-4344 GCA_050010895.1 Armatimonadota bacterium | reverse complement strand
GCAGCACCTCGTCCTGAAGGCGCACACGCCTCCCCCTGAGTTCTGCCATGAATTGTAGGGCACGAGCCGCTAGTAACGCAATGGCGAGAAACACCGCTAGATCGGCGATGTTATAGACAAAAGCGCTCGCCCGCCCAAACTCCAGAAAATCCACCACGAACCCCAGCCGGATCCTGTCCATCAGGATGCCCAGGTAGCCGCCGATCATCAGCGCACAGCCAACTTCGGCCAGCATCGACATCCGGTAGCCGGTCTTCGACAGCTTCGCATACAGGAAGAACATCGCGATGACGCAGACCGCCGTGACGATGAAAAGATAGGAGAAACTCCCGCCGAACCCCTGCTCCCAGTTCTCCGCGTAGGACACCCGGAGCAGTCCGCCGAGCAGGGAGTAATGATGCTGCCTCAGCCCGCCCAACATCACCACCTTCGCGGCCTGATCCAGCACGCACACACCAACCGCCACCAGCACCCACCGCCGCGGCGCGGCGAAACGATGAAGGTACAGCAGGAGCATGCCCACCAGCAGGGCGGCGGAGAGCACGGCCTGGACGAGGCCCGACGTTGTCAGCGCGGTCACAGCTCGACTGCTCGGCGCGCGAACTCACAGCTCGTCACTCTCATCGACCCCCGATAAGGTCTGACAGATCGCCTGCGGGAGCGCCGCCACCAGGTCCCCTGCAATCAGGCTCGCCTCGCCCACTCGCCGGGCAGCAATATCGCCTGCAAGCCCATGCAGGTACGCCCCGGCGGCTGCAGCCTCGAACGGAAGCAAGCCCTGCGCGGCCAGCCCTGCGACCGTCCCCGTGAGCACATCCCCTGTTCCGCCCGTCGCCATCCCGGGGTTCCCGGTCGGGTTCACCACCAGTTGGCGGCCTGGTTCGGCAATGAGGCTGCAAGCTCCCTTTAGTATTATCACAGAACGGTAACGATTTGCTGCGGCCTCCGCGAAATATGCTCGCCGCGCCTGGATTTTCTCCGTCGGCACCCCCATCAGCCGCCCCATTTCTCCCGGGTGCGGCGTGAGAATGGCCGGCGCGTGCTCGCCCTCCAGTAGCACCGACGCGTCGGCAAGCGCGTTCAATCCATCGGCGTCGATCACCATCGGCCGATCGACCCGCGCCACCAGTCGCCGCACCAGCACCGCGGTCTCCGGCTGGCGCGAGATACCGGGGCCGATGGCGAGAACTGACGCCCGTTCCGCGTGCTCCAGTATCAGCGCCAGCGCGCGTGTGTCTAGGCTGCGGTCGTACGTCTCCGGCAGCGGCAGCGTCATCGCCTCCGTGAGCTTCACCTCGAGGATATCATTGAGGCTCGCAGGACATCCCACCGTCACCAGCCCGGCCCCGACGCGCATCGCCGCCTCCGCGCACAGCGCCGCCGCTCCCGTCATTCCCATCGATCCCGCGATCACCAGCACCCGGCCGAAGTCGCCCTTGTTCGCGCTCCTTGGCCTGTCGGGGAGCAGCATGCGCACCCACTGCCGGTCCGTGAAGTCCGCGGCGGAGGGCGATGCAGCGATCAGGTCCGGCGGGAAACCGATGTCGGCAACGGTCATCCTGCCGACATAGTCAACACCGGGGTGTAAGACCATGCCGAGCTTCGGCAGGCCCATCGTCACGGTTTCCTTCGCTCGCACCGCTATCCCCAGCGGCTCTCCCGTGTCCGAATCGAGGCCCGAGGGGATGTCCACCGCCAGCACGGGCCTGCCCGAGTCGCCGATGATCTCTATCAGCTTGCCCGGCAACCCGCGCGCCCTGCCCGACAGCCCCGTGCCCAGGAGCGCGTCGACGATCAGCGCAGAGTGATTCAGATATGCCCCGGCCGCCTCGCCCTCAGTGATCTCCTCCACAGGGATGCCCAGCCCCTCCAGCCGCTCCAGGTTCGCCTCCGCCTCGCCTGTCACGTCTGCGCGCGCAGCCGCCAGCAGCACGCGCACCGTCCTGCCCATATCGGCGAGATGCCGCGCCGCCACGAATCCGTCCCCGCCGTTGTTCCCACGGCCGCAGACAACCACAATCGGCCGTTCGGGGTGGTCTTCGGTCATCCGGTACGCGGCCTCGGCCACCGCGCGGCCGGCGTTCTCCATCAGTGTCAGCCTGGGGATGCCCCTCTCCTCGACTGCCTTCCGGTCGAGTTCCTTCATCTGCTCGGCAGTGACGATCTTCACGAATGCACTCCCGGAGAGGATGGATTCCCGTCAGGTCGGGCGCGCTCCGCCGGCAGCAGCGCAACCACAGCAATGGCGTAGTCCCTGCCATGGGACAGAGAGACGAGCAAGCGACCGCCCTCCGCAATATGCGCCAGCGCCGCCGCTTCTCCTGTCAACTGCAGAAGGGGTCTGCCGCGCTCGTCGTTCAGCACCTCCACCTCCTGCCAGCGCAGCCACCGCCCCAGCGCCTTGGCAGTGGCCTCTTTGGCGGCGAACCGGGCGGCATAGTGCGGCGCGGGGTCCGAGCGTCGCTCGCAGTACGCCCGCTCCTTCTCCGTGAACAACCGTGCCGCCAACCCGGGGCGGCGCCCCAGCGCCCCCCGAATGCGGCCGATCTCTACGATATCTGTGCCGAGGGAGGAGAGCATGGAAGAGCACTCCGGACGGCCCATACGCTGGCGCCTGTCGGGCCTATCGCTACAGAGCCAGTTCGGACAAGCTGACTACGTAACGGCCAAGCCTCGCCCGGCGCAGGCGCCTGATAAGCTCATCATCAGCCGTGACCACTTTCGTATCCGCGGCCTCAGCAGCCGAAACATACAGAGCATCGTAGAAGGAGATGTCAGCCCGCTGCGCGACGCTGAGGGCATGCAGCCCTAGCCTGGCCGAGTCAATACGGGAAACCGGGGACTCAACGAGAAGATGGAGCATCCTGGCAGCGTCCTGCTCCGTTACCTCTTTCGCTGCGACTTTCCTGGCGATCGCGTTCCCGACCTCGGCAATGATCAGGTCTGGAGCCGATAGGGCTACCTTCCTGTCCCGCAGCGCAGCTTCCAACGCAAGGGCGCGCTCGTAGTTCCTCTCTGGCACATACCACTTGACGGCGACGCTTGCATCTACAATCAGGAGCCTCAACGCTGGCGATCCCTACGGATAGTTTCCGTCGAATCGCTGTAGACCCCGCCCCTCTTCAGCAGTTCCTCGCGAAGCTGCTTCGCCGCCTCGAAGTAGTCGAAATCAGGCTGTGCCCCGAAGTGCTCGATGACCTGCTTTAGCTCCTGTTGAACTGACCGCCCACGGCGAGCCGCCTTCTGTTTGATCGAGTCTAGGGTTTTTCTTGAGACGCCGCGGATCAGGACGTCGGGCATGTCGCACCATTCTATCCCAATGCTATCATAATGATAGCACTCCCCTCGTGTGGCGTCAACGCCCCCGCCTGTCCGGCCTCACCGCCACGCACGCCGCCCACCCCTCTTCACTCAGCGTGCCGATCGGCTCCAGGCCGCCCCGCTCGAACGCGTCCTCGACCATGGGGATGCTGGTGACCAAGAACCCGGAACCGATCACCCGGCCCCCGAGCGAAAGAAAACCCCGCAGCCCCTCCGCGAGGCGGATCACCTCACTCGCGATGATATTGCACACGATCAGATCGAACGGCCCCATCTCGACTGGCACCAGGTCCCCGCTGATCACCTTCACGTGGTCGCCGACGCCGTTCCTGCGCGCGTTCAGCCTGGCAACAGCCACCGTCGTAGGATCGCTGTCGATCGCGATCACCTCCGACGCGCCCAGCACCGCCGCCGTGACCGCGAGAATCCCACTCCCGGTGCCGACGTCCGCCACGCGGTCCCCCGGCCGGATGTGCTCCACCATTGCGCGAAGGCAGAGCCTGGTCGTGGCATGGCCCCCCGTCCCGAATGCCGCCCCCGGGTCGAGGACGACCACCGCCTCGCCCGGCTTCGCCTGGTAGTTCTCCCAGCTCGGCGCGATCACCAGACCCGGCGCAATCTGCTGCACCTGGAACTGGTCCTTCCAGGACTCGCTCCACGCCTCCGCGCCCACTGTCCGAAGGCCGATCGTCCCCGGGCCGAGGCGCAGCCCCTGCGCCTCCAGCGCCGCCAGCCGCTCGCGAACCCTCCTCACTTGTTCGCTCAACTGGTCGGAAGCGGGAAGGTACGCGGCAACGCGCACCGCCAGAGGCCGGCGTTCCTCTGCCACTCCCTTCGCGCCCAACGTCAACAGGATATCAGCAAGGCCCTCAACCACGTCGGAATGGACGAGAATAGTGATCTCAGTGAACTTCTGTTGTTCGTCGCTCACGATATCCCCAGATTTTGCATCCCCCGGTGATTCTCCTTCCATCACCTCTTCCTGGCCGCACCATTGGGCAGGGGTTCGTCCGCCTCTGGCGG
>JBEKKD010000410.1:0-4366 GCA_050010895.1 Armatimonadota bacterium | reverse complement strand
GAGGCCGGTCGAGTAGGCGATATCGTCGGGCATCCACGAGGCAGCGACGCAGTCGTACTCGATCAGCTTGCGGAAGATGCGATATTGCAGATCGCCGACGCGCTCGAACATCGCCTCGATCAGGCCGGGGTCTTCTCGCAGCGCGAAGGAGAACGCCTCGAAGCCCATCATGATCCAGACCGGCGTGAAGATCCAGCCCTGGTACGCGATCACCTTCATGCGGGGTGGGAGCAGCGCGCCGATCTGCTCGAAGGGCGAGTAGTCGAAGTCATCGGGCTCGGGCCACTGGAACTCGTCGAAATCGGCGCGGGAGGTGATCACACCCTTATGCTCCTCCGCCCAGGCGCGTTCCTTCATGCCATCGCCGTAGAGGCCGTAGCGGCTGCGCTGGAAGTGGACGGTGGAGGAGACCCGATCGCCGAGCTGGCGCTTGGTATCGGAGCTGAACCCCATCGAGAACATCAGGCGGACGCCGCAGGGCAGCGGCACGAAGTCGTATCCCGCCTTCACCCAGAACTCGACCTCGTCCGCCAGAGACACGATCGGGCGACCGAGGAAGGCGGTCTTCACTTCGCCGTCGATGCCACCCTCGGCGAGTGGCACGCGATCCGGCTCACCCTGAAGCAGCAAGGCGGTGCGAACGCGGGAGAAGTCGGGGGAGGACTGCGTGCTCATGGACGGGTTCCTTTCGTTCATGCCGGATCAAGCGATCTGAATCGGTCGAGCATGCCGGTCATTGCTCCACCTCCGCGCTCACTACCCGCAACTGCAGACCATCCGGCACGGCGGCGATCTTGAGCTCGACGCCGGGCGAGCCGTCGCGCTCGGCGAGCGTCTGTATCCAGAAGGTGAGCTGCTCCGCCTCAATCATCTGAAGCGCGCCGAGCTCGAGTTTGATGGACTTGACGCGGCGGCCGCCGTGCTCGGCGGCCGCCTTCTTCACGCTTGCCCAGATCTGGGAGGCGATGGAGAGTTCGTGCATGAAGGTCCCGCGCCGAATCGCCCGGAGGACCGGGCTCCCACAGACGCCGCTCTCGCAGTCATCCCAGCCTCAGCGCCGCCAGCACCTGGTCGACCCCCTCACCTGCCAGCAGGTTCGTCTTCACCACCGCTAAACCCGGTCGCATCGCCGCGAGGTCGGCGATCGGCCGCGATAGGTCAACGTTGACGGCCTGCGCGATGTCAGTCTTGTTCAGCACGACAAGGTCGGCGGACTTGAACATCGCAGGATGCTTTTCGATCACGTGCGAGCCCTCACTCGCCGAGGTGACCACGATGCGCGCTTCGACGCCGAGCGCGAAGTGCGCGGGGCAGATGAGATTGCCGACGTTTTCGATGAAAAGCACGTCCAGGCCGCTCTGGAGCTTCTGGAGCGCCTGGTGCACAACCCTCGCGTCGAGGTGGCACATGCCGCCGGTGTTGATCTGCAGCACCTGCCGAGCGCCTTTACCGGTGACGCGTTCGGCATCGTAGGTAGTGGCGACGTCGCCGGCGATCACCCCCACCGCGTGGGTGGCACTCAGTCGCTCCACCAGAGCGGCAATCAGCGACGTTTTTCCCGCGCCGACGGAGCCGGCGATATCGAAGGCGCGCATGCCGCGCTCGCGGAACCACTGCCGGTTGATCTCGGCAAGCTCGTCCTGGCGCGCCTGGATATCCTCGTCGATCGCGATCTCGATGCTGCCCTGCTCCGTTGTCTCGAACAGCCTCATCGTCGTCCCCGGCGGCTATCTTCGGCGGAAGGCAGGAAGGTTCCTGGCACGCGGCCAGGCCAGGAGCATGGTAGACGGAACCGGTCCCGTAAGGTAAATCATTTCCGCTGTCGAAGTCTTCGACTCAGGAAGGTGCACGCATGTTCGGTAGCAGGTCCAATAACATCGTCGGAGCCGCCGTCATCTCCAGCGCCATTGCAGCCCTGCTCGCGGGCGTGTTCGGGTGTGGTGATAGGTCGACTGCCGCGCCGGGCGGCGCAAAGCCGGGGAGCCATCGCGCCATGATCGGGAACTGCAGCGTATTCCCGCCGGATAACCCCTGGAACACCGATATCTCGAAATATCCGGTGCACCCGAATTCGGCGAGCTTCATCAAGAGCATCGGGCCGGACAAGCCTCTGCACGAGGATTTCGGCACCGTCTATGAAGGCGCGCCGAGCGGCATTCCGTACGTCATCGTGCATAGGGGTCAGCCAAAGGTGCCGGTGACCTTCGAATATGGCGATGAGAGCGACCCGGGGCCGTATCCGATCCCCGACAACGCGCCCATCGAGGGCGGGCCGGACAGGGAGGGCGATCGGCACGTGCTGGCCGTGGATGTCGACAACGGCATCCTGTATGAGCTCTTCCACTCATTCAAGACCGATACGGGCTGGCGCGCCGGATCGGGGGCGATCTTCGATCTCAAGTCCAATAAGCTCCGCCCCCTGGGATGGACCTCCGCGGACGCGGCGGGGCTGCCGATCTTCCCGGGCCTGGTCAGGTACGATGAGGTGGTCGAGAAGGGCGAGATCAACCACGCCCTGCGGTTCACCGTCGAGCGCAGCCAGCGCGGCTACGTCCTTCCAGCGACGCACTTCGCCAGCAGCAGCAAGGACCCGAATCTGCCGCCGATGGGGCTGCGCCTGCGGCTGCGGGCGAGCTTCGACATCTCCGGCATGCCCAAAGAGGCCCAGGTCATTCTCACCGCGCTCAAGAAGTACGGCATGTTCGTGGCCGACAACGGCGGGGACTGGTTTATCAGCGGCGCCCCCGACCCGAGGTGGAACGAGGAGGCCGTGCGCGCCATCCGCACGGTCAAGGGCAGCGACTTCGAGGTGGTGGATACGGGGCCGATACATACGGGGTAGCCTAGATGCCTATTGACATGAAAGACCGTGGCCGATATGATGGATACATCATGATGTATCCATCATCAAGGTGACAGCATGCCGACCCGTATGAAGCGAACCCAGATACTGTTCCCTGAGGACAAATACCGGCACCTGCAGCGTGAGGCGGCCGCCCGGCACTGCTCGGTCGGGCGATTGGTGCGCGAGGCGGTGGAACAGGTGTACCTCGCTCAGCCCCGGCAGGCGCGCCACGCGGCTGCGCAAGAGCTGATCGAAATGAGCTTACCGGTGGCCGACTGGCCGCAGATCGAAGAGGAGATTGAGCGGGGCGCTCAGGATGACTAGCGGCGCCGCTTGTTTCGTAGACGCGTGCGTACCGGTCTACGCTGCTGGCGATGAGCATCCGTATAAGGCGCCGTGCGCGCGGATAGTCGTGGCTATTGCTGACGGCGAGATCGAGGCGGCCACTGACACCGAGGTTATCCAGGAACTCGTGTACCGATACCATTCCATCGGCCGCCAAGATGCCGGTCTGAGGATCGCAGGACGGCTCATGTCTATCGTCGGCTGGGTGCTGCCAGTGACTCGCCAGGACGCCGATCTCTTTCTTGGGCTTTCGCGGACCTACCCCTCCCTTCGCCCGCGCGACGCTATTCACGTGGCAGTGATGATCGGAGCCGGCATAGAACGGATCGTCACCGCTGACCGCCACTTCGACCAAGTGCGCGAAGTGCAGAGGGTGGACCCGCTGGACTTGAAGTGGTGAGCCAGGCACGGCCCCGTCCCCGACGCCTATAGCTTCCGTAGATCCGAGTCGGCCGGCGTCTGCTGAGTTTCGGGCTGCTGGGGCTTCGCTTCCGGCGCGGTTTCCTGCGGCACGTTCATCTCCCGCAAGCGGTCCATCGCCAGCGCGCGCCAGGCGCTGTAGGGGAAACGTTCGAGCAACTGCCGGTAGCAGTCCGCGGCGAGCCGTTGGTCGCTCAGCGCAGTCCGCGCGATCTCGGCGGCGCGGATGAGGGCGGTTTCGGCCGTCTGCTGATCGGGGTGGTGATTCGCCGTCGCTCGATACAGCCCGAACGCATCGCCGACCTTCCCCGCATCATCCAGCGCGCGCGCCAGGTTAAACTGCTGGTCGGGGGTGAGCTGCGGGCCGATGCCGTAGGAGTTCAGCGCGGAGTACGCCGCGGCCGCGCCCGCGGTGTTCCGCTGCGTGAGGAAGAGAGACAGCGCCTTGGCGTGCGCCTCTTTCGCGCGGTCCACTCTCCCGGTCATCTCGTAGTCGCGAGCGAGTGCCGCCCACGCCTCGGCGTCCTGGGGCAAGTCCATCACCATCTTCTGAAGCTCGCCCGCCTGCTGGTACGCGTCGGACGCGCTGTGCACGGGAACCCGGCCGGAGATCAGGTCCATGCGCGGGATGCGCTTGTGCAGGCCCATTGCCACCGCCCCGCCCATGCCGAAGACGAATCCGCCGATGTGCGCCCAATGACCGACGCCGCCCATGGCGCCGCTGATGGCCTGGTCGACGCCCTGGATGACCTCCCA
>JBEKKD010000409.1:0-4396 GCA_050010895.1 Armatimonadota bacterium | reverse complement strand
CAGCATCCAGCCCGAGCCGAAGCTGAAGACGTTCGTGTCGGGCGGGCGCACGCTGTGGATGCAGCTCTCGTCGAGCGATACAACTTGCGAACTACGGGAAACGCTCTCTCAGGAACGCGAGGTTGCGGGCGGCGGCGGCGGGTGGGTCGTCGGTGGATGGGGTCTCGAGGACGATATAGCGGTCGTAGCCGATCTTCTTCAGCGCTGCCGAGACCGCCGGCATGTCGAGACGGCCTTCGCCGAGGTACTGGCCGCCGGGGTCCTTGGCGTGGACCTGAGCAATGCGCTTGCCGAGCTTCGGGATCTCCGCAATGGGATCGTTGCCGAGGGAGAGGCCGTTGCCGAAGTCGTAGTAGACCTGGACGTACGGCGACTTCACACCGTCGGCGATCTTGATGAGCGCGTCGGCTGACTTACCACAGCCGCGGCCGACGTTCTCGATGGAGAGCGTGACCTTCGCCTTCTCCGCGGCCGGCGCGACCTGCTTCAGTTGCTCGATCCAAAGCTGGGGAGCTTCCTCCCCCTGGTCCGGCTTGCCCGGGGTGATGGGAACGAGGATAACCTTCGCTCCCAACTCGGCGCACCAGTTGATGGCGTCGGCGGTGAAGTCGCGAGCGCGCTCGCGCACCGCGGCGTCTGGGTTGGCGAAGCTGTATGTCCAGAATGTGCCGAGGCAGATTGAGGCCAGCTCGAGCTTGTTGGACTTGAGCAGGTTCGCGATCTCTTTGCGCCCGGCAGTTTGCCAGAGCATATTCTCGGCGTAGTCCGCGCCGATGTCGAGCTCGACGCCGTCGAAACCGATCTTACCGCACGCTGCGATGACCTCGGGATAGCTTCCGGGGATGCAGCCACTCATGAGGCCGTATTTCATGACACTCCTCCTTCGCCCGCGCCTGAGGACTGATTCGGCGGATGGGGCGGGGTTCCTTGAGTGCGAAGAGTCGAAGAGTCGAGGAGTCGGGTCTACAGCCAGCCAGTCAGGTGGGCGAGGAGGCGGGCATATTCGACGAAATCGGGCCAGGAAATGTCTGGTGGGACGCCGTGATCGCAGCCGGGAATGAAGCCGCCGTCTTCGAGCAGGGGTGGGACGACGCGCATGACCTCGGCGCGCATGGTGTCGCCGCCCCGGGCGATTGCGCGCTTGTCGATGCCGCCGTGGAAGGCGATCTGCGCGTCGTAACGGCAGCGATACTCGACGATATCGTTGCCTGCAGCGACTTCGAGCGGCCAGGTCACGTTGATGCCGGCCTCGATCCAAATGGGAATGAGGTCGGCGACGTAGCCGTCGGAGTCCATGTCGATGATGGGGCAGCCGCTCGCCCTGACCTGCGGGACCCATTGCTGATAGGCTGGGAGGAGGAAACGGCGGGTCATCGCCGGCGAGATCATGCTGTGGGCCTTATAGGCCATGTCCTCGGAGATGCCGACATAGTCGAGCTGGACCCGGCCAAGCACAGCAGACATGGTCTGCGACACAAAGTCGGTCCAGAACTCGCACATCTCCTGCACGAAGTCGGGATCGGTCATCATCAGCGCGCAAAGACCTTCGAAGCCGCACCACTCTCGAAGCTGCCAGAAGGGGCCGTTGAAGCTGATGCCCGCGGGATAGTCGCGGTCGGCGAGGGCGCGGCAGCGGTCGTCGAGGTCGGACGGAAAGCGGCCGGGGGAGCGGGGATGGTAGCGCTCTTTCATGCGCTCCCAGTCGGCGCGGGTCTCGACCGGGAACCGGTGCCACTTGCGGGTGACGAAGTCCTTCGCATGGCGCAAGTAGGTGTAATCGTAGCGGTCGGAGATCTCGACCACCGCGCCCATCCAGTCCTGAACGATGAAGTGGCCGTCCCGGTGTTCGAGCACCGTCTCCTCGAACTCCGGAATCATGCGGAAGGAGACGCCCACGTCTACATGTGGCTTGGTGCGCTCCGGTTCGATGCCGAGCACTTCCAGCAGAGCGGTGTAGTAGTGCTTGTGGCGCGGCAGGCCTTGCTGATGCCAGGCGGCAAGGGTGGACTCGCGGGGGCCGCCGGGTTCGAGCGGGATGCGGTCGGGCATGCCGAAGGTGAGGGCGGCGATGTAGCGGTCGCGAGGGTTCATGGGCGGTTCTTGGGGTCTTCGGTGATCTTGTCAAAGGCGCGCCAGAGTCGGGCCAGACCGATCCCGATGATGACGAGAAGGGACAGCAGAATGGATGCTCCAGCGGTGCGGACCAAGGCGTCCCCAGCCACATCGAACACGTGGCCCTTGACGTCTTCGATGCCAAATACTGCCGCCGTGAAGCAAGCCATACCAAACGCGAAGAATGGCAGGGCCCACAGAATCGTCGGGTAATCCTCGTTGTCGCCTGTTTTCCGGAGCCAAGACACATACAGCAGGCTGTGGCTCACGCCGCCGCGCAGCGCCACCAGACTGGCAAGCACTACAATTATGCCGACTTCGGGCATGTGCCACCATCCGCGGCCAAGCTGAGAGCGCATGGCGATGCCGAAGGTGATGGCCCCGGCGCCGAGCATCAACAGGAGAATCGCGGCGACGATGTCCGGGCCGGTCAGCTTCCGCGGTTTCCCAGGCTCTTTGGGCCGAGCGACGACCCGTCCGAGCCACCTAAGAAGTGAACGAGAACTTGCTGATCTTGAGCGGCGGAACGTAGGCGTATTCCGCAAGCGCGGACTCTTTGCCGATCGTCTCGACATTGCTGAGGGCCTCGACGATGCTCTGGGTGAAGCGCAGGTTCTTCAGCGGCTTCGTCCGCTTACCATTTTCGATGAGGAAGGTGCCGTCCCTGGTCATGCCCGTCAGGATGGTGTCTTTCTCGTGGATGATATTGACATAGTGGAAACGGGTGACGAGGATGCCGCGCTGGGTGGAGGCGATCATCTCATCCGCCGAGGCGTCGCCGGATGCGAGGAACAGGTTGAGCGGAAGCGGCCCGCCTGTGTTGGGCGCGGGGAGGGCGTGGCCGGTGTTCTGCTTGCCCTCCTTGTTCGCGGTATACGAGTCGTACACGACATTGCGGGCGACGCCGTTCTCGATGAGCGTGATCTTTCGCTTGGGCTGACCCTCCCAATCGAACGGTGTGGCCAGGCCGCGGGGATCGGTGGCATCGTCCCAGATGGTGATGTTGTCGCCCATGAGCTTCTCGCCGAGGCGGCCGGTGAGAAAGCTGCGGCCTTCCTGGAGCGCGAGCGCGCCCAGGCCGAGGTAGCCGAGGAACATGACGAGCTCGCCCACGGCGGCGGGCTCGAGGATGACGGTATAGTCGCCGGGGGAGACGGCCTCGGCACTGCGGCCGTCCACGCACTTGTGGGTGGCGGTCTCGGCCACCGCGGCGGCGTCGAGCTTCGATATGTCGATGCCGCGCCAGTCGGCGTAGCCGCTGGACTCGTCATCGGTCACGACGAGCACCGTCGAGGCCTGCGAGAGCGGCGCGTAGGCGCGGACGCCGAGGGAGTTGCCGATGGCCAGTTCCAAGGCTTCGGCCGCAATCGAACCAGAGGCAACGCAGCCGCTCCGGGCGGCGATATCGGCGATGGCGCGGGCTGCCGATGCGCGGCTCTCGGGCGTGGAGGCGGCGGTGGCGCCGGCGAAACCCGAGACGCTGGGGATCGGCTGAGGACCGGGCAGCGAGACGAAGTCCTGGTCCTCGGCGGCGACGCGGGCGAGGTCGAGGGCGCGGCGCGCGGTGAAGCGTGCTTCGTCGGCAGTGAGCTGATTGGTGCGCGCGCAACCCAGCCTCTTGCCGGTGATCGCGCGCACGGAGATGAGGCCGTTCGCTTCCGCGACGTTCTGGTGGATGCTCGACTCGGCGAAGCGGGTGAGCGACGAACTGGTATGGTGAACGATCACCTCCGCCTGATCGCACTCGCAGGCGGAGAGGGCGGCGTTGACGAGATCAAGGCATTGCGATTCGCCTAGCATGTGGCGACTCCTTACGGCGAGGGTAGAGGCAGGACCGGCCTGACAACTGACGAACGGTAATGCCCCACAATACATGATGACGGAGGGATGACCCATGGCGAAGACCGAGCAGATCGTATACTTCGAAGATACGAGCAAGTGGCAGGCGAACACGAAGCGAGTGGTGGAGGTCGTGGGGGAGGCGCTGACGACGCGACGGATCAAGCACGTCGTGTTCGCGACCTGCACCGGCTACACCGGCGCGCAGTTCGCGGCGCTGGCGAAGGCGCACCCGAAGGTGAGCTTTCTGGGCGTCGGGATGTCGCCGGCCATCGACCGCATGTACGATGTCAAGTGGAACGCGGCGCACGGGAAGGCGATGGAGCGCGCGGGGATCCGGTTCATGCGCGGAACTCACGTGCTGACCGGCGGAGCGGATCGGGCGCTGCGCGCGAAGTTCGATGGCGGCTTTCCGCCGACGGCGATCGTGGCGGAGACGTTGTAC
>JBEKKD010000408.1:0-4405 GCA_050010895.1 Armatimonadota bacterium | reverse complement strand
GGCGAATCTCGTCTTGCAGTCCCAGCACGATCACATCCGCGTCTGAAATGGTCAGTGGTTTCATGCATCAGTACTACCTCGTCTGACCCCATGATGCGCATTTATTTATGACGCCATGTATACTTCCATGACATCCGCGGGGCGAACGGGGGCGGCCGAGGGGCGATCTTCATGTGGGTGGAATCGGCGAACGTCATCTCCGAGCGCAATGTCATCGTGGACTGCGACCGTTCCATCGCCTATGGCAATCCCTCGGGGTCGACCGAAGGCCCCTCCAATCCGCACAACGTCGGCGGTATCATCCGCAACAACTTCATTGTCGCGGGGGCAGATACCGGCGTAGAGATCTCCTGGGCGCGGGGCGTGAAAGTCTACCACAACACCATCCTCACTCCCGATGACAGCGGCCCGGCGATTCACTACCACTGGAACGAGATCTCCCACCTCGACATCGCCAACAACCTGGTCCGTGGCCGCATCTGGGGAGATAAAGGTGGCGTAGTACAGCATGGCAATCTTACCGCCGGCATCCGCGATGCGTGGTTCCGCAACGCCAGGGAGGGCGATCTGCATCTGATGGGCCCGGGCGCCGCTGCCGTGGCGCATGTCGCGCGCCTTGCGGATTGCCCTGAGGACTTCGACCGGCAGGGGCGGCGCGAGCGAACCAACATCGGCGCGGACCAGTCTTAGCCCCAAGCTACCTGCCGTGCAGTGAACGCCATACCCGGCAGCGGATGCCGGCCCGGGCCATCCCACATCTCATCGGAACAGACGTTTGTCGCGCGAGAAGTCGGAAGTATCGGCCGACCTCCGCGACTCTCAGGCCGGTTCTACTGCCGCCTGACAACGACAGCTGGCCGCGCCTACTGGGGCGGGACCTGCTTGACCACTTCCAGCACATCGGCCGCCGGCAGTATCATGGGCAGCACCCGGTCCTTGCGGGAGCTGGCGCCGGAGCGGGGCAGCATCCGAATCACCACTACTCCGATCATCTTGCCGTCGGAGGAGAGGACGGGACACCCCGGAGTCCCGGTTATCTTCGAGAACAGGCCCGCGATATAGAAGGTCCTGGGCTTGTCGACGACGGCCTCGATGCGATCCAGGGAGACTGCAGCGACCTGATTCGCCACCTCGCCTAGGCGGTCCAGGATGAGGACTTCATCGAGGACCTCTGGTTTGGCGCTGTTGGAGAGGTCAATGGCAGGCACTGGGCCGGTCAGCTTCTCCGCCGGGCGGATCACGGCCAAGTCCAGGTCCTTGTCTCGCAGCACCACCTTCGCGGGGACCTCTTTTCCGTCTGGGAAGCGCATCTTGAGATCCGTCACTTCGGCCTCGTACTTCGTGTCCTCCGTTCCCTGGCTCATGGCCTGCAGCGCGTAGGCGGGATCGACGCTCGTGAGGGAGGCAACCGCCAGGCCGGATGGATCAATGACGGTGGCGGTGGTCTCGTTAGTCTGCTCCTCCTCATGCGACTCGCCCTCGTAGGTGCCCCGCATCTTGAGCACCACCTTCGCCCTGATGACCGCGTCTTTGAACTTGGCCGCCACCTCCCGCTGCCGGGCAGTCGCTTCCGCCGAAAGCGCCGGACACGCCGCCGCCAAGCCCACGCACATCAGACACACCAGCGCCAAGCGCCATCCTATACTGCTCTTCTTGCTCATCATCCCCTCCTGTGGGGTCAAGCTAATGACTTTCGCCCAAAGAAGTAAGGGCGAAAGTCGTCAGAAGACCAGCGAATACCTGAAAGAAGACGTTCGCCCGATGTTACTTTGTTGGGCGAACGTCCGTAGATGTTGCCGGATGCAGCGCCCTCAGGCATCGTCCACTTCGGCCGCAGTTCGACGAACAGGCTGTGGATGCCGCGGAGCACATGCAAGACTACTCTTCTGGGCCTCTCGGCAGCAGCTTTCGCCATTACCCGCTCCAGCGAATCCACGTCCGGAGTGGGTTTTCCGTCTACCTCCAGCACCAGGTCGCCTCCGGCCAGATGCCCCAGAGCCGCCCAGCCACCTTCCTTCACCGTTTCCGTCATCACCCCGGCCTGGCTCTCGGGCCATCGGTTCCGAACCCGATCCTCGAACACCACATCCCGGACGGTGAACTCGAAGTTGTCATCCCGGTACTTCTTCATCTCGGACCCCATCTGGGGCGATGCTTCAAGCTTCACCGTGATCTTCTGCACCTTCCGGTCCCGCATCACTGTCAGTTCGGCATCGGCGCCAATGCGGCGCTGTCTGACCATGGTTGAGAAAACCTCGAGGTCCTCAGGTCTAGAGGCAGGAATGGTATCCCCGTCCAGCGCCACAATAAGGTCTTCCAGCTGCAACCCGGCGGCCGCGGCGCTGGTGTTCGGGTAAACCTGGGTGACGCGCACCCCGGTCTGGTCGGCCACCCCGAGCGCCTCCGCCATCTCCTTGGTGAGCACCTGCGTGGCGAGGCCGATCCAGGCCTTCCGCACCTCCAGGGCAGGCTCCGACGCCTGCTCCCGGCCCAGCTTCACGACCGTCAGATACCGCTCCGTTCTTCTCTCGAAGGCTACCAGCGTGGGCTGGGGTTTCGTGTTCCCCGCAGTGACTCTGTCCGTCGTCGCCGCCAGGTCCTCGATGCTCCGCACCGGTGCCCCGGCCACCTCCACGATCACATCCCGCTCGGCAATTCCGGGCTTCGCCTCCGAGGAAGGACCGCCCGGCCGCACGCTCGTGACCAACACCCCGTCGCGGGTCTGCCGGCCGAGCTCCTCAGCGCCTATCAGCGACAGGTTGCGGGCGGTCATCCCCCACTGGCTGAATTCTCGTTCCTTGGGTTCGGCCCGTTCCCGTGCCGCCGGGGTGATCTGGAGGGCGATGGCTTCGCCGCCCCGCAGCACGTTCGCTTCCACCGGCTTCCCCACGGGCAGCGCAGCCACCAACTGGTTGAAGAGCGGCAGCTCCTCCGGGACTCGAACGCTCACGTTTACTCCGGCCAGCGAAACCAGGATGTCGCCAGGCTTGAAACCGGCGTCCGCGGCGGGAGATCTGGGAACCGCGCCTCCCACCAATATCCCCGAGCCCGACTGGGAAGTGAGCATCGGCTGAACGTCCAGCCCGATCCACGACCGGGCGACCTTCCCATCCCGAATGAGCTGCTCCGCCACTTCCCGCGCCAGGTTCCCTGGTATCGCCCCGCTCAGTCCGAACTCCATCTCGTTGATTCCCACCACTTCCCCCTGCAGGTTGACCAGAGGCCCTCCCGAGTTCCCGTGGCTGATCCTGGCGTCATGCCCGATCCACCGCACGATGGACCCCACATCCTCTCCATCCACTTCGAACTTGAAAGGCCAGAACACGTCCGGCATCACCAGGCTGGAATTGCTCACGATGCCCATGGTCACCGATTGTGAGAGGGCCAGCGGACTTCCCATCGCCAGCACCGGCTCTCCGACCTTTAGCCGGGAGGAATCGCCAAAGCGCGCCGCCGCGAACCTCCGGGGCTTGTCCGGACGCAGCTTGATCACGCAGATATCGGTGAGGGGATCGGTGCCCACCAGGTCCGCGTCAATCTCCTCGCGGTCGGCCAGCGTACAGGTAATCTGCTTTGCCTTCCCGGCCACATGGTGATTGGTGACCACATAGCCCTCCGGCGTGAGGATCACTCCGCTGCCGGCCGCCAACTCCTTCTGCTCCCGGCCCTCGGAATACTCGACCGTCACCACCTGGATGCGCACCAGCGCCGGGTTCACCGCGGCGGCCGCCTTCTCAACCGTTTCCGGGGGCACGCTGGGGCCCGCCAGGGCTGTCCCGCTGAGGCCAATCAGGAGGAGCGCCATGAGCAGCCACCTTCGCCAGAGCTTCGGTGCAGTGCCGCCGCCATCCGACGAGCAGGTGGTGGCGAAACGAAACAGGCCGGAAATCAGTGCTGCTGAGATCACGACACCCGCCTTATGCGCTCTCTAGAACGCGAGCGCGATCTTGTGGTACACGGACATGCTTACTCGCTTCAGTGTCGGGCACCGCGAACCCTTGTGGGTGCAGCACGGTAGTAGCTGTCCACCCACCACCGTCTTTCCATGCCCCTGTGGTCCCCAGTAGCCCTGTCCGGGGACTTCCGGGCGATTCCCTTCACGGGTGAGCCGGTGCTATCTTTGCTCTCATGAGTACCATCCCGAGCTTCCTGTTCACTGCTGGATATGTGCTGGGCGCCGTCTGGGAACTTGGCCGCCACCTTCTCCAGCAGCGGCAGCATATCGACCATCGCGCTGATCTTCTCCTCGTGGATGAGGATAATAGGGGCCTTCGCGCACGCGACAGGGCAATCGCATCTAAACGGGGGTGCGTAAGGAGGGGTTTGGAAAATGATCCTGGGGGCTTGGAAGGGCCTCCAAGTGCAATTCGCGAATTTGTGCAGGTAACGCTTCTCAGCTTGAAGG
>JBEKKD010000407.1:0-4419 GCA_050010895.1 Armatimonadota bacterium | reverse complement strand
GCATCTGCGCTTCCTTGCCGTTTCGCCGTTGCCGTTCCGTTTGACCCCCTCCTGCCCCAATGCTACAATCGCGCCGCTGAACGCATAGGGACCATGACCACACAGCTTCAGACAATCCTATCCGAACTGCGAGAGCGCCTCGAGCGCCTCTACGGGCCGCGGCTGCTGAAGCTCGTTCTCTACGGCTCCCAGGCGCGGGGCGATGCCGAGGAGGGGTCGGACATTGACGTCCTGGTGGTCCTGGAGGGCCCGGTGCGCCCAGGGCAGGAGATCGCGCGCACCGAGTTCGAGGTGGCGGATGTATCTCTGGCGCACAATGCCGTGGTCGCGTGCATGTTCGTCTCCGACGAGCAGTTTGAACGCGAGCAGAGCCCCCTGCTCATCAACGTGCGTCGAGAGGGCGTGGCGGCGTGACTGAGCAGCAGCGCGAGTTGCTCCAGAAGGCGGAAGGAAGCCTGAACGCCGCCCGCCTGCTCCAGGAGCATGGCCAACACAGCTTCGCGGCCGCTCGCGCCTACTACACCATGTTCTACCTGGCCGAGGCTATGCTGCTTGGCGAGGGGCTGGCTTTCTCGAAGCATAGCGCAGTGCACGCCGCATTCGGCGAGCGGTTTGCCAAGACCGGCGTGGTTCCTGCTGAATTCCATCGCTACCTGATCCGAGGAATGGAAACCCGTCACCTCGGCGATTACTCCACCATCCCAGTGACCATGGAAGATGCGGCCGAGCAGATCGCTCGCGCTGAGGAATTCCTGAGAATCGTAAGCCAGCGGCTGGAGCATTCGGAGCAGAATGACCAGACGTGACCCGGACAGCCCCGAGAGCCTGTTCCCGGAGGACCGCCAGGCGGCGCGCGATGCCGACTCGAAGCACGTGCCGCTCGCCGCGCGGATGCGGCCGCGGACGCTGGACGAGTTCGTGGGGCAGGAGCAGATCATCGGCCCCGACAGCTACCTCCGGGAAGCGATCGAGAACGATGAGATCTCCTCGGTCATCTTCTATGGGCCCGCCGGAACCGGCAAGAGCACCCTCGCGCAGTTGATCGCGCGGCACACCAAGGGGCAGTTCGAGGGCTATAGCGCGGTCACGTCCGGGGTGGCCGACATCCGCCGAGTCACCCAGCAGGCCGCGGAGCGCATGAAGCTGCGGGGTCAGAAGACCATCCTCTTCGTCGACGAGATCCACCGCTTCAACAAAGCCCAGCAGGACGCGTTTCTGCCGTTCGTCGAGGACGGCACCATCATCCTCATCGGCTCCACTACCGAGAACCCCTACTTCGAGATCAACGCGCCCCTCGTGAGCCGCTCCCGCATTTTCGTCTTCGAGCCGCTGACCGAGGAGCAGGTCGGCACCATCGTGGACCGCGCTCTGTCTGACACCGAACGCGGTCTGGGGCACATGCGCCTGGAGCTGACGCCGGAGGCGCGCACGCATGTCATCAACCTCGCCAACGGCGACGCGCGCGCTGCGCTCAACGCGCTCGAAGCGGCCGCGCTGCGCGCCCGGCCGGAAGAGAAGGGCCGCCGCGTGATCACGCTCGACGTGATGGAGGACGCGGCCCAGCGCCGCGCGCTCAAGTACGACAAGAGCGGCGACACGCACTACGACGTCATCTCCGCCTACATCAAGAGCCTGCGCGGCGGCGACCCCGATGCCGCGCTCTACTGGCTGGCGCGGATGATCTCCGCCGGCGAAGACCCGCGCTTCATCGCCCGCCGTCTCGTCATCCAATCCGCCGAGGACGTCGGCAACGCCGACCCGATGGCCCTGGTGGTCGCCACCGCCGCCGCGCACGCCGTGGAATACGTGGGCCTCCCCGAGGCGCAGATTCCGCTCGCCCAGGCCACCATCTACGTCGCCTGCGCGCCCAAGAGCAACGCCTCCTACACCGGCATCGCCCGCGCCATGGAAGACGTGCGCAACCGCGTCGTGCCCCTCGTGCCCAAGCACCTGCGCGATGCGAACTACCCCGGCGCGAAGACCTTCGGTCACGGCGATGGCTACCAGTACCCCCACGCCTTCCCAGGGCACTTCGTGCCCCAGGACTACCTCCCGCCCGGTACGAAATCGAAGACCTACTACGAGCCCAGCGACCAGGGCTACGAGAAGCGCATCCGCGAGCGCATGAACGAGTGGGAGCGGCGTCGGCGGGAGGCGGAGCAGGGCGGCGGCGCCGGCCAGGAAGGGCCGGCCTCGGATGAAGCGTGAGCGCGTCGCCATCGCCATGAGCGGCGGCGTGGATAGCTCGGTGGCGGCCGCGCTGCTGCTGGAAGAGGGCTACGACGTGGTGGGGCTCACCATGCAGATTTGGCCCCGCGACCAGGAGCAGGATGCCTGCCCAGGGGTGCGCGCCTGCTGCGGCGTCGACGCGGTCACCGATGCCCGGCGCGTTGCCCACACCCTCGGCATTCCGCACTACGTCATCAACCTCCGCGACGCGTTCCAGCAACTCGTCATCGACGAGTTCTGCGCCGAATACATCCGCGGTCGCACCCCGAACCCGTGCATCCGCTGCAATACCTACGTGAAGTTCGGCGATCTGCTGCAGCGTGCGAAGGAGATCGACGCGGAGAAGCTGGCGACGGGGCACTACGCCCGCGTGGCTTTCGACGAGGCGCATCAACGATGGGCGATCTGGCGCGCTGTCGATCGCACCAAGGACCAGTCCTACGCCCTCTATGACCTGCGCCAGGAGCAGCTCGCGCGTGCGCTGTTCCCGCTCGGCGAGATGAGAAAGACCCAGACGCGGGCGAAGGCGAGAGAGATCGGGCTGATCGTCTCCGAGAAGCCCGAGAGCCAGCAGATTTGCTTCGTGGCGGAGCGAAGCTATCGCGACTACCTTGCCCGCTCCCGCCCCGAGGTGTCGCAGCCAGGGCCGATTGTGAACCGGGACGGGAGGCAGATCGGGAGGCACAAGGGAATCGCGTTCTACACCGTCGGCCAGCGCCACGGACTGCGCATCGCGCACCGTTCCCCGCTCTATGTGACGGGCATCGACGCCGAGCACAACCGCCTCACCGTCGGCGGCGAAGAGGACCTGGACAGCCGCGGGCTGCTGATGCGGGACGTGAATTTCATGTCGATTGCGGCACTCCCGGACGAGGGGTTGGCTCTTCGCGCCAAAATCCGATACGGCGCGTCGCTCGTTTCCTGCACGGCGTGGAATGAGTACGACGGTGTGGCTCTCCGCTTCTCCCGGCCGCAGCGTGCGGTGGCCCCCGGACAAGCGGCTGTCTGTTATGCCGGGGATGCGGTGGCCCTCGGGGGTATCATCGACGTAGGGCGATATGAGGCCGCACAGAGTTCCAAAGAGCTCCGTCGAGTCTGACCAGTCGCACGGTTGAGCCTCGCGGAACGGTGAAAGAGAGCATGGAATGGCCGAGGTGACGCTGATCGCCGCCGCCGTAGCAGCGGTGGCGGTGGTCGTGCTGGTGATCAGGCTGCTGTTTCTCGTCAGGCGCGTCCAACGCGTCTGGGACCGGCTCGATCGCGCGATCGAATCGGACCTGTCGCCGGCGATTCGAGAGTTGGGTGAGGTGGCGCGAGGTATTCGACAGGCCACCGGGAAACTCGACGCGGATCTCGTCTCGCTCGGGCGCACCCTGGATCGGGCGGACAGGTTCACGGAGAAGCTCGAGCCGGAGCTGCTGACGCACCTGCTGACGGGGCCGCTGGCGCGTGTGGCCTCCTGGGTGACCGGCGTGAGGCGCGGGCTGAGAGTCCACGCGCACAAGGACAGTCGCGGGCGAAGCCGCATCCCGCGCGACGAGGATGAGGCCGAGCCCAATGACTGAGAGCGGCGCGCTCTGCTCCGCATGCGCGATGAACGCGGGTATCCCGAGAGGTCGTGTCGGCAGCCGGGATGACAGCGCCGACCTGGAGAACGAGGTGACCGATATGGCGACGCCACTGCAAATCGATTCGCGGGTGGAAGGCGAAGGGAGCGCGGTGCTTGCGCTCAACGGCGAGGTCGATGTCTCGAATACCGCCCAGGTCAGGGACGCGGGCGTCAAGCTGCTGACGGATGGGGCGACTCGTCTCGTGGTCGACCTCAGCCGCACCGAATACATGGACAGCGCCGGACTCGGCACGCTGGTGGGGATGCTGAAGCGGGTCAAAGAGGCGGGCGGCGCGATGGCGATAGCCGGCCCGCAGCCCCGCGTGCGCCGGCTCTTCGAGATAACCGGCCTCGACCAGATCTTCAGCATCTGCGAGGATCTCGACACGGCGATGAAGGAGGTGAGCGCATGAAGGCAGTGGTGCCATCTCAGGTTGAGCTCAGAATTCCGCGAAGCTGCGAGTTCGTTCGGGTGGCGCGCAAGACGGCCGGCGCGCTGGCTCACCAGCTCCGGTTCACGCTGCCCGACGTCCAGGACATCGAGCTTGCCGTGGGCGAGGCCTGCACGAACGCCATCGAGC
>JBEKKD010000406.1:0-4426 GCA_050010895.1 Armatimonadota bacterium | reverse complement strand
GCCTCGGGGCTGGAGAAGCAGATGTAGTAGCCATGGGATGCGGCCGGCTCGCCGGTTCGGTCCACCTGGATGGGAACGGTGGGGTGGTCGAGGAAGCGGGGGCGGTACATGGCCGCGACCGGCACGCCTTTGGCCGCCAACAGATCGAGGAAGCGGCTCAGCGCGGCGAAGTCGGTCCGCTCCCAGTGCGCGGTGATCCACGCCCAGTCCACGACCACCGGCGAGAACCCCTCGCGTTCGACGAACGCCTCCAGGTCCTCCGGGGTGTAGTCGCTGCCGATGCTCGAGGAGAGCAGGGCGATACCGCGCGCGGGGGGACGCCGGGGAGACGCGCCGGCGAGCGCGGTCCGGGGCAGCAGCACAGAGGCCGCGACCAGGCAGGCGATAATAACGCAGCAGACTCGGCCCATTGCATCCCCTCCCATAGCCCGCCGTCGAAGTTTCACGCAGACGGAGGCAAACTCCGCCGCGAACGGCTATTCTCCTGCCGTTCCGTCAGTCCTCGCGACAGGAAGCACCCGGTCGGCGCGGAGGGAGGCAGTCGCGGGCTGGAACCAACCGCGGCCGGATCCTGTCTATGACGGTGTCGAGCGAGCAGCGCGGGTGAGCCGGTGCAGAGGGCGTGGGGGTGACGCCGCCGGGGCCGCCCGCGGCCGCCCTCACCCCTCCCTCAGCGCCCGCCGATTCGCGAGATGCTCCTCCGCAGTGCCGAGCGATTCCAGTGCCTTCACGTGCTCGGCGTGCAGCTTCCCGGCGATGTCGCGGTGCTCGGCGAAGACGTTGTGCTGCTGCTTCGGGTCGGTAGGCAGATAGTATAGCTCCGGCCCGGACGGGCCTGCGTATACGGCCGTCTCGGTGCGGCGTATGGAGTCTACGATGGACGACGAGGCTGCCTGCGAGAGGTCGAGCGCGGCGCCGGGGTAGATGAGCGTCCACTCGCCGTCACTGATGGTGGTGAATCGGCGAGCACGGGGGCCGTAGATGATGGAGGCGGAGGTGAGGGTGACGGCGCGGACTTCGTCGCGCTCGCCGCGGATAGCCGGCGCGAGCGACGTGCCCTGTACGGTCTCCGGAACTCCGATGCCGGCCAGGTCGAGGAATGTGGGCATGATGTCGGGGGCCTGGATGAGCGCCTGCCGTCGGCCCGGCTGCTGGCCGGGGAGGCGCGCCATGAACGGTACCCGCGCCACCTCCTCGTATAAGGGCACGGCGGATGACCGATCGCCCATGATGATAGACTTCCCCATCAGGCCGTGCTCGCCGTGGTAGAAGCCGTGGTCGGTGGTGAAGATGATGGCGGTGTCGTCGCGCAGTCCAAGCTCATCCACGCGAGCCAGCAGCTTCCCGACCCACGCGTCCACCATGGTCACTTCGCCGGCATAGAGCGCGCGGCAGTGCTTGATCTCGGCCTCGGTGAGGAAACCGGAGGGGGCATAGTTGGGGTAGATCACCTCCTCGCCCTCATAGCCTGGGTCGTAGAGGTCCACGTACCACTTCGGCGGGTCCCAGGGCTCGTGGGGGTCGAAGGTGTCGATGTAGAGAAAGAACGGCCCCTCCCGCGCATTCTCCTCCAGCCATCGCATCGCCCGCGACATCGTCTGGGGGGCGAAGTAGTCGGCCTCGTGGCGTCGCTCGTGCACGTTTCGCAGGTACTGCTTCACGGTGGTGAAGGGCGAGCGCAGCTTCTCCGGCGCGCAAGGCAGCGCCGGATCGCGGGGGCTGGTGCGCCAGGAGTCGTGCTCCTGACCTCTGATCCAGTCCCACCCGTGAAAGCCGCGGTGGAAGTTGTAGCCGTGGGCGACGATGTGCGGAGTGTCGAGAATCATCATGGTGGAGTAGCCGGCCCGCCCCATCACCTCGGCGATGACGACCTCGCTGTCCGGCAGCGGCGACCAGTCGGAATAGGTGAAGGTGTAGCGGCCGGTGAGCACATCGCGGCGATTGGGCACAGTGGGGAACGAGGCCGCATAGGCGCGGTCGAAGACGACGGACTCGGCGGCGAAGCGATCCAGATTCGGCGTGTGGATCCACGTGTTGCCATAGCAACCAAGATGATCGCGTCGGAACGTGTCCGAGATGATGAGGATGAAGTTCATGGCAGGCCTCCTGGCGAGAGGTGTATTCGGGGGCCAGTCGCCCACCCCTGCCGCGGTTGAGGGGGTGGGGTTGTGTGCGAATCGAGCGGCCTACCCCAACGCGCCCGCCCACATCGCCACGACCGCTGCCAGCGGCGCCACTACAACGATCACCGATGCGATGAAGGCGATCAGGTGCAGCCGCGGGCGCTGGTGGCAGGCGTGGACCTCGCGCGGCCAGAGGATGTAGCGCACAGCCGCGGCCGCGACGGCGAGCGCGACCGGCGTGACCCGTATCGCGAACGCCGCGCGATCGGAGGCATCATAGATGCCCAGCCAGGCGACGCCAAACGCGGCCAGGCCGACCACGACTCCCACGCCAAGGGATCGCGCCACGCGCAACTCTCGCAGCGCGCCAAAGTCGTGAGTCGGCCGGCCGCATATCAGGCACGGTGCTTCGGCAAAGATCGGGTCTTCCCTGAAGCGCCGCTCGAGCTCCTGGCGCCTGGCGAAGTTGCGCACGGAGATCATCACGAGCGCGAGGATGATGGCCCAACCGATGTAGCCCCGCCATCCGCGCGGCGCCGGCGCCATCATGGGGCCGCTGATCCCGGCGAAGATGGGGGGAATGAATGCGCCGAGGATTTCGTCGAAGCGCTCGCGGAACCAACCTATCCCCCGCGCCCACGTGCTCCAGTGCAGGTAGTCAATGGGTCGCACGCGGGGCATCTGCAGCTCTCGCTCGACTTCGGCCCACTGCTGGTCGTGCCACTGCGCCTCTTGGGTCTGCGCGGTGCGGTAAGCCCAGTTGCGCATCTCGCGGGAGGTGCCGAACTGGGTGGCGATGCGGCCCTTCTGCGCCCCGGCGAGCAGGCGGTCGTAGTCGGCGTGAAGCACGCTGGCAGTCACGTCCTCCGCCGATAGCCCGGTGGCCTGAGCCAGGCGCTGTAACTCGGCGGCGTCGAGCCGGCCGTCGCGATTGGCGTCGAAGCGCGCGATGAGGGACTTCTCCAGCGCCTTCGTCTGCTGCCCCCGGAGCAGCCTCTCCTTGAAGAACGGCGTCGGGAATCGGGCCGTGTCGATGGCGGTGACGGCGTAGACCACCAACTGGCGGATCAGCGGCCGCTTCACCTCGTAGACTGTGGGCGCGAAGATGACCAGCAGAATCGCCAGCCGCAGCCACATGTAGCGCTTGCGCCAGTAGCCGAACCAGCGCCAGAAGAGAGCCGCGTTTGCCCGCAGACGTGTCATAGTTTCATCTCCGCCCATTAGACGCGGCGGAGGGGGAGGAAGTTCGCGGGAGGGGCGTCGATTGTCATCCCGAGGGAGACCGCCGGAGGCGGGCGACCGTGGGGATCTCGGGTAGGTAACGGTGTTACGTGTTCAGCCGGAAGATGGTATGATGACGACCGAGGACGGCGAAGATGACGACCACATTCACAGCGGCTGTGTGGCAGGAAGAGGACCTCTTCGTGGCCCAGTGCCTTGAGGTCGACGTGGTGAGCCAGGGAACGACCGAAGAGGCCGCGCTGGCGAACCTTCGGGAGGCGCTGGAGCTGTACCTGGAGGAGCCGACGGAAAGCCCGCAGCCAAAGCTGGTGAAGGTCGAGGTGCATGCCGGTGCCGCCTAGGCGGCGAGGGTGGATGCGAGCAGGCCTGCCAGTATCTCTGCCCGGTCAGGGGCGATCTGTCGCACCCATCCGATCATCCCTTTGACCCTCTTCACCCGACTCTGCGAGACCCGTCTGCGCCCTTGAAGCGCGGCTATCTCGCCGACTACCGAATCGTAGTACTCTTGAGTTATGTCCAACTCGTCGCCCACCACGATCCCTAGCACAAGCTTAGTCGCATCCGGCCCTGCGAGGCTGACCTTGTGGAGCCGCCAGCGGTAGCATCTCGCGATCTGGCGGCAGGTCTCAACGATGCGGGTCGAGATCACCTGGCCTGAGAGGAACAGGTTATCGCAGAAGCTCGTATAGGTCAGATTCCGTTGCCTTGCCATCTCGACCATTCTGCCGTCAAGAGGCGACCTTACCAAGTTAGCCAGTGCCTGGCTGGTCGTGAACCCCTGTGGGAGTTGGTAGTCGCACGTAGTGAGCCGAGTGAGCAGATCGGCCACCGGCGGGGCAGCGCCGAGACGCGTCCACGCGACATTCACAGCCCGGTGCCCTACGCTTGGGTAAAACGCCTGGATGTCCATCGACAACAGGTACGGATGACCCACGTGTCGGCGGGCCGCAGTGACCTGGGATCGCCCTGGGCAGTAGCCGTGCACACAGAAAGGGAAAGGCACGCGATCCAGGATATGTCGCTTGATCAGCTTGTGGACAGCTTTCAGCTCAGGTCTGGCC
>JBEKKD010000405.1:0-4435 GCA_050010895.1 Armatimonadota bacterium | reverse complement strand
GCAGCACGGGGAAGTTCACGATCGCCGGACGTTCTGTGCGCGGATCGTGGGCCACGTAGTCGCGCAGCCCGCCCATCGGCTGCGCGCTGAGATGACCGCCGTGGCCAATGTGATGGTTCATCACGCGCTCGATGCGCCGCGGTTCGCGCCGCCGGTCGGCCCGGTTCAGGTAGTCGATCAGCCCGCTGTACATGGTGGTGTTCGCCATCTGTCCGCTGATCAGCCGCGTCTCGACCTCCGGGCAGCCCAGGTATTTCCGCATCTCCGCGTCCAGCAGTCGCTCTACCTCAGCGATGAAGTCAACGCCCTGGTAGTAGAAGACATCGGCGTCGGAGAACGCCTTCACCTTGCGATGTTCGGCATATCGAAACGCTGGGTCCATCAGGGAGAGCAGCCGCACCATCGGCGACAGCGTCATCTCTGAGGGAATGAGATTGATGCACTCCCGCTGCCGCCACGTGGTGTTCGCGGTCGCTTTGCCGAGCAGTGCCGCGACCTTCATTCGCGACGGCGCCTTGGAATCGTCGGGCCGCTCCACCGACTGCCCCACGACGATGGGTCGGGCGTATGGCGGCGCCTCGCTCCGCAGATGCCAGGGCACGACCGCGGCCTCGACTTGCTTCCCGCGGGCCTCGACGAGCACTCTCTCGTCGCAGGCGATCTCGGAATCAATGTAGGCGAGGCAAATCGAACGGAGCGTCGATCCTTCGCCGGGTGCGGAGAGCAGCCCACTCCCCGTGAAAGAACAGGCAGGCACCGCGGTGCCGCTGGTCACGTAGCCGACATGCCGACTGTTCCTGAAGACCTTCGCGCCGGCCCTTGCCACGCCCTGTCCGATGAGTGCGAGAGGCCGGAACACGCGCGGCAGGTCCTTTTGAGACGAAGCATCGCCGGAGAGCATTTTACGATAGGCTTTCTGCTGCGCGACGAGTGCCTCGCGTCCGATGAAATCGCCCTTGCGCGGCGAGAAACTCACACCGGAGCGAGCAGACGGGCAGGCGAAGATGGGTATCTCATTCCCCTCCGCGTCCTCGCCTAGCTCGTGCCCGTACAGCGGCAGCGCGGCCTCCAGCCGCAGCGTGTCCCGCGCCCCCAGGCCCACTGGCGTCGCGCCGCGCGCCACGAACTCGTCCCAGACCTCGAGCGCGTGCTCGCGCGGCAGGAAGGTCTCGAAGCAAAGCGGCTCGCCGGTATAGCCCGTGCGACCGACCCACACCTCCGAGCCCGCGATCCGCACAACACTGAGCGCGTTCCTCCGAGGCTCAGGAAGCCAGCCGTCCTCGATAGTGGACAGCAGCGTCTCCCGCGACTTCGGCCCTTGCAGCGCGAGCATGGCGATCTCGTCCGTGCGGTCGCTGATCATCGCGTTCAGCCGGCGGCGCAGTGGCTGGAGATGCTCCCAGTCCTTCTCGCGATTTGCCGCGTTCACGACCAGAAGGTACTCATCATCGAAGAAGCGATAGAGGTATGCGTCGTCCACCGCTCCCCCGGTCTCTGTCGGGATCAGCGTGTACTGCGCTTCACCGATGTCGAGGGCTCCAGCGTTGTTAGTCAGCGTGTGCTGCAGGAACGCGATGGCATCCCGACCGCTGATCGCGAACCTCCCCATGTGCGAGACATCGAAAAGTCCTGCGCCTCTGCGAGTGGCGATGTGCTCGGCCACGATGCCAGTCGGATAGAGCAGCGGCATTTCCCATCCGCCGAAATCCACCATCTTCGCGCCAGCGCTTACGTGCCGCGGATGCAGTATCGTCCTGCGCAACTCAGCCATAGTGTAGATCTCCGTAAGAGAGCGAATCCGGACATCATCTCGCTTCCAGTTTCGCCGAGCCAAACCCTCTGCTACCACTTGTAGTGGTTACTTCGCCGTACCAGGCCTTCTGGCATCGTTCGGTGCCCTGAGGAGACCGCCATCGCTAACTGCGTTACGCCTCCACCAGCGCGACCTGGAAAGACAACGGTGTCGCCAGCGGAACAGCACTCGCTGCGCAGGACTGGCTACCAGATTGGAGAGAGGAGAAGTGGATGATTGCGACCACAGGCAATGACATCGCTGGCCGCACCGTCAAGAGCTATCTCGGGATAGTCAGAGGGATCGTGGTGCGTTCCCCCAATATTGCTCAAGGCCTATTGGGCGGCCTGAAACAGATTGTGGGGGGAAACATCGAAGCGTACGCCGACGTTTGTGAGGAAGCACGCCGCCAGGCCTTTGATCGGATGGTTGAGCACGCAAGCGGACTGGGTGCGGATGCCATCATCGCCGTGCGGTATGATGCGACGGAGTTCACGCAAAGCGTCACCGAGGTAGTGGCCTACGGGACCGCTGTGACGCTTGGTAGCCCGTGAGAATCGGGCAAGAGAGCAGATCGCTCGCCTGATGCTCCTGGTGGCAGGTGACTCCACGCGTACATGTCAGCCGCTGGTGAAACCGGCGCCAGGCACCGGTGCCGCTCCTTCCTGCCGTCGTGATGGTCTGTTGGACCGACCACAGTGGCGCGTAGGTGAGGATATGGGTCCGCTGATTGCGGTCTCGGCCGTGCTCAGCAAAGACCGTGGCGCCTCTATGGCGGCCCTGCACCGGCCTGACACCGGCAACGCCGGCCCTGCGAAGTCGGGCCGGCCCTCTTCCCGACCCAGGCAAGCGCGGCTACCCGCCTTATCTTTCACAGTTCAGCCGGTCACGGCGCTATCCAGAATGTGTCACGTTGTTGAGCAGGATCGCGCCCTTGCTCAACAGCTCAGATCGCCGAGCAGCATCCGGGACGGATCTCTCCAACGAGCACACCCGTATTGCAGGAACCTACCCGAGTTACCTCTGGCTTCGCGTCCTAGACGCCTCACGAGCATTGCTGGCAGAGCCCACCGATGAAGGCCGATACGTGAACGCCGAGCATGTCCAGGTTGTACCCGCCTTCTTGGATGACTAGGATCGGCGTTCCCAACGAAGATATGTTCCGCCCGATAACTGCGAAGTCGCGGGTGGTCAGCGCGAACTTGCCGATCGGGTCGCCAGCAGCAGTATCAGTTCCAAGAGACACCACCAGATACTCTGGTGCGAAGTCTCGGAGTGTGTCCAGGGCCTCATCGAGGGCGGCCAAGTACTCGGACGAGGTAGCGCCTAGAGCCAGCGGGATGTTGTGGTTGAACCCTTGGCCCCGACCGCGCCCCTGCTCCTCAGCATAGCCGCAGAAGTAGGGATACGCGAAATCCGGATCCGCATGGATCGAGATGACCAGGATGTCAGGGCGTTCGTAGAAGATGTCCTGGGTTCCATTGCCATGGTGGTAGTCAATGTCGAGGAGCCCGACGCGGCCCAAAGAGGCGAGGAAGGAGGCAGCGACAGCAGCGTTGTTAATGTAACAGAAACCACCGCACCAATCGCGGCCTGCGTGATGCCCTGGGGGTCGGCACGCAGCATAGGCCGGGCTCACCTTGGTGGCAGCGATGCGAGCGGCAGTCAGCGCCGCCCCGGCCGACCACATCGCTGCTTCCCAAGTGTTGCGGTCCAACGGGGTCTCCATATCGACTGAGTAGAAACCGGCCTGGCCTACCAGGCCTCGCGGCCGGCGGCTCCATCTGCTGGAGGGAAAGGAGGACGGGCCTAGGACGCGGCTGGTCTCATCGGAGTCGGCCAGCCAGGCACAGACCCTTTGTAGGAAATCGAGGTACTCGGGATGGTGACATGCTGACACCTCTTGGGCAGTCGCGGGGATAGCATCGACCAAGCTAGCCATGCCCCCTCTCTGAAGCTCTGTTGCGATAACATCCACACGGGCCGGCACATCCGGATGAGGTCTGGTAAGCCCGCCTGCGACCATGTGGACCGGGTGATGGATCCGATGTCCAATCGGGCATACAACCTGTACTTGGCTCACTGCATTCCTCCCGGAGAGCAGAGATGATCAGAGGGCGGGCCGCGCTAGGACTGCGGGATGACCCCATCCTCACGGGGCACTTGGCAGGAACGTTCCCCTCGCCTTGATCAACACTCGTTCATCTATCCCCTCTGGCGCCGCCCGTTCCGCGCCAGTCTGAAGTGGTTATTACGCCCTGAAACCGCCGTAGCCCTTGCATGCTTTCGATGAGTAGGCCAAGCGCGCGTGGCGCGATGGTAGACAGGAAGGCCTGGCGTGTGGGCTCCTACGGGCCGTTCTCGACCCGCTCGTTCCGGCGAGGAGTCGCTCGGGCCCCGCGACGCTCACTCCTCGGCGCTGGACACAGCAAGAGTCCCTGAGCATCGTGAGGCCCTGGGCGCAGAGGACCCATGCGAGGGGCGCAGAAGGTTTCGTGATGGACGTAACGCCTGCGGCGACCTAACGGCAGCCTCGCCGGGAGTGCGCGCCGGGCGAGAACAGCGCTGAGTCAGCAGGGATCGGGTGAGACAGTGGCGGGCGAGACTTTCCTTGGGCAGTTGCGGGACGCAGTTCTGAAGGAA
>JBEKKD010000404.1:0-4451 GCA_050010895.1 Armatimonadota bacterium | reverse complement strand
GTTTCTGCCCAGAAGCCTTCTTTGCCCGCGGGGCTTTTTTGAAGGTGACGTCTAATCGGGCTTCGGGGGCTTGGAGTTTGTTGCCTTCGAGGAGTTGTTTGATGGTGAGGAGTTGGAGGCGGGGGTACATTTTGTTGCCGAGGGGGGATTGGTAGAAGCCGGCGCCGGCGGCTTCGGCGCGCATGGGATGGGTGGGTTCTTCGAGGCAGATGAGGCAGCCGATCTGCGCCTTCTCTCGGTCGAGCACGCCGCGCAGGTCGCGGACGTGTGAGACGTTGATGTGCCCGGCCTTGACAGAGATGATGATCTGCTTGGCGTCGCCGCTTTCGTCGTCGAAGAAGATGATGCGGCCGTCGATGCCTTTGTCCGCGCCTTTCTTTTGCGCTTCAGGAGCGGGCCGCGCGCCGACGAGATCAAGCGCCCACCACTGGAACTGGTAGGGGTTCTCTTTCGCCAACTGCTCGGCTTCGGAGTAGGCGGTTGGCTCGCCGATGACCTCGAAGTCCGCTTTGCCCTGGAAGGCGCTCTCGAGCCGCCGCCGCATGAGATTGATGGCGAGGCAGGTGATGTCGATGCCGATCCATCGGCGGTCGAGGCGCTGGGCGACGGCGATGGTTGTGCCGCAGCCGCAGAATGGGTCGAGCACGAGATCGCCTTCGTTGCTGCTGGCGAGGAGGATGCGCTCGAGGAGGGCTTCGGGTTTTTGGGTGGGGTAGCCGAGGCGCTCGGAACCGGATGCGATCTCGATGTCACCCCAGAAGTCCCCGATAGGGATACCTTCCTGCTCATCGAGATAGCGCTTGTAGCGTGGGATGCCTTGCCCATCTCTGGGCACGACGATCCGACCTTTCCTGTACTCCTCCTCCATGCGCTCTCTTGTCCAGCGCCATACACGGGTGACACCGAGGAACTCGTAGGTTAGGTTCGGGCGATTCGGGTTGGGGTTCAGGAGACTCGTGAGCTGGTAAGGTCGGCCATCGGTATCGCGCAGCGAGTACTGTTCGGCGACTCTGTCCGGATCGTGCGGTAAGTACGACGGATTCCACGTGGTGACTCTCGCGTCGGCCGCGTATGCGAGGATGACGTCGTGGCTCGTGGCGAACCGCGTGAACGCATGGCCCTTCGGATGGGCTCGCCTCCACACGATCTCGTTCCTGAAGTTCACCGGCCCGAAGACCGCGTCCATGAGCATTTTGAGGTAATGGCTGGCGGTGAGGTCGCAGTGGAGGTAGATACTGCCGGTGGGCTTGAGCACGCGGCGCAGCTCGACCAGGCGCGGGGCCATCATGGAGAGGTAGGCGAGCATGTCGTTGAAGCCGAGGAAGGTCTGGAACGCGCGGAGGGCTTTCGACACTTGCTCGGGTCCGTGCTCGACCATCTCGGTGTAGGCGCGGGAGGCTTCCTGGTCCCACCCCCAGGTGTCCTTGAATGCTTTCACCTGGGCGGTGGAGCGGGTGCCGTCGCGCTCTTTGAAAAGGACGTTGTAGTCCTGGCTGCTGTTGAAGGGGGGATCGAGATAGACGAGGTCAACGAAGGCGTCGGGGAAGTAGTCGCGATTCCGCAGAAGCTGCAGGTTGTCGCCGTAGTAGAGCGTGTTCTTTGCCATGGGGGGCCCCTCTCCGCCGGAGGCGGGCAAGCCCGTCAGACGCGGGCTAGCATGATGGGAGGGGATTCCACGGATGGGGGGGAGGTACCTACTGGGGCGGGGAGGTGGGGAGGGATGAGGCGAAGAGGCGGGGGGAGGTGCACCTCAGCGCTGCTGGGCAGCGCTGAGCCACAGGCGAGACGCCTGTGCCACTGGCTGTCGGGCTTACGAGGGTGAGCGCGGGTGGCAACGGAGGGGCGTCGGGACTGAAGCACCGACGCAACGGAAAGGCGTGATTCCTCGCTACGCTCGGAATGACACAACTGCCGAAGCGGCAATGGGAGCCCGCTGAGGGGCTCCCCTACTGTCGCCCCTGCGGGGCGAACGCGGGTTACCAGTCGCTTGCGCGCCTGGCAAACCCACGCCACTGGGGGTGTGCGTGAATCGAGGAGTGGAGTAGAAGAGGCCCGTTCGCTGCGCTCAGGGTGAACTCCGGGAACGGCGTGATCCTTCGCTTCGCTCAGGATGACAGATGGGGCAGGAGACACGCTCCTGCCCTACGGATTGTCGCCCCTGCGGGGCGAGGGCTCGCCGCGCGCTTCGCAGCGGTCCTGCTGGTCCGCTGCTGGCTTGCGCGGCTGAGGTTGGCAACCCTTCGACTCCGCTCAGGGCAGGCTCTGCCCCACTGGGAGGGGCAGGAGACACGTCGCCCGAGGCGACTGAAGCCGCCCGAGGCGGCCAGCCGCGTCTGTTTCGAGGACATCGTCGTGGCAACGGAGTATATCGGGTCCATCAGGGAACGGCAGCAGACGCTTCCGAGTCGCTGCTGGCAGGAATGGCACGAGAGCTTCGAGCTTCCGTGAGCGCTGTAGATAGACAGAAAGGTGTGATCGCATGTACGCACGAGTATGCTGTGCCTGCCTGATGATCGCTTGCGCGGTCACTGCCTGCGCTGCGGCGCCCCCGGAGGTGCCACACATCGATAGCGTGGTGATGATGCACCCTCAGCCTCAGGAGGCCGCGCCTGAGGTGATCTGGTACGATGACTTCGACGGCCAGCCCAGGCAGTACACCGAGGCCGAGGGGCCGGTGGTTTCCGAGCAGGCGTTCGGCGGCAGCGGGCAGTCGATGCTCTCGCATTATGAGAAGGGGTCTCGGGGCATCGGGAACCGGAAAGTCTTCTTCGGCGATAGCCCCACGGGTCGAGTCGTGAAGCCGGGGGAGAGCTATCAGGAGATCTACTGGCGGATCTATGTGAAGCACCAGCACGGGTGGACGGGAGGGGGACCGGCGAAGCTTTCGCGAGCCACCTCCATCGTGAGCGGCGATTGGAAGCAGGCGATGATCTCGCACGTGTGGAGCAGCGACGATGCGTTGACGCTCGATCCGGCATCGGGGGTCCGCGGCGATAGGGTGGTGACGACACAATACAACGACTTCGACAACCTGCACTGGCTGGGCAACCGTCCGGCCTCGCGGATCAAGCTGTTCAGCCCCGAAGAGTCGGGACGTTGGGTGTGCGTTGAGGCGCATGTGAAGTTGAACACCCCCGGCAAGAGCGACGGGGTCAACCAGCTCTGGATCGACGGCAGGCTGGAGGCAGAGAGGACGGGACTGGACTGGCGGGGGAGCTACACCGGGCACGGCATCAACGCGGTGTTCCTCGAGACGTACTGGAACGCGGGGTCTCCGGTCAGCCAATCGCGCTGGATCGACAACTTCGTCATCTCAACCAACCCGATCGGTCCGGTGGTGACGCCGCCGAACCCGGTGTTGATCAAGACGCCGTACTACGGACCCGGAAGCCAACAGGCGTGGCAAGTTGAGGTGTCGGCGGACGACAGCGGTGCATCCGTGGTGTGGAGGTCAGGGAGCATCACCGCGCCCGATCGAGTGAAGGTGGACGCGATAACGGGACGCTTCGTGGGAGCATCGGCCGGGAAGGCCCGGCTCGACGGAGGGAAGGTGTATTTCGTCCGCGTCCGCCAGCAGAGCAGGAGCGGGGAGTGGTCAGCCTGGAGCGCGTGGCACCAGCCGTTTCGGATCCAGGGATGAGGTAACCTCTACTGCCATAGGCCGAACGAAGCGGGGCAGATCGCCGATTGATATGCCATTGAACTCCCGACCCCATCCGATGCGGCGAGAGTTCGGTGCCGTGCAGTTTCGCCCGCGGATCACGAGTAGAACCCCTGGGGGGATGTTTCGATTCGGGTTCGTTTCCTTACCGCTTCTCTCCATCTTCGAGATTCGCTCATTCTCCGGTCTCGTGCGAGCCGCCAGTTGTCATTGGATGTCAGGTCCTCCAGGAGCAGGGCGCGCTCCGTATGCCCAAGGAGCGGGAGCACCGGTACGCAGTACCGCGCCAGGAGGGCATAGGCATTCACTTCGGCGGCAGTTTCCTCTTCAGTGAACCACTTCAGGATGAGCGTGCGACCGTCCGCGCAGACCAACCGGTGGAGCATGGCAGCGTGCGTGCCGCCGGCGATGAAGCGGCGCGGGGGCCGCAAGCAGGTCATCGTCCCAGGTGGCGCGAACTCCGGCGCATCCGCCCAGCCCAGCACAAACGCGCCCCTCGCCTCGAGCATCGCCCGGCGCCGCCGTGTGGTTCTGCGGACAGAGCGCCAGTTCAGGCGCTGTCGCCGCGTCATTTCCCCAGGTAGCCGAGGGAGCGCAGTCTGTGTTCCTCGTCCTTGGACGGGCGGTACCCTGGCGATCCCCCACCGGTCGCCTCCGCCTCCGCGTCCGCCACCTCAGTGAGTCGCTTCAGGCGGTAGCGCAGGTCGGAAGCCGCGCCGGTGCCCGCCAGGTTGTGATGCTCCCGCGGGTCGTTCTGCCGGTCGTAGACCTCAAAGCGTGCTTCCGTTGG
>JBEKKD010000403.1:0-4492 GCA_050010895.1 Armatimonadota bacterium | reverse complement strand
GCGTTCGCTGTCGGGGTTATGGAGCTCGGGTCCGGGTTTCCGGCAACGAGTTACCTGGTGGCGACGAAAGACGTCGGGCGAGGGCTGAGGTCCCACCTCGGCGGCGCAGCTTCTGACGGCAGCGGGGCGATGCTCCTCGGAGCCGAGCAGCAGGTCGGCGAGAACGACTACCTGCTCGCAGACTATGCCAGTTGGCCTGCCGGGTACAAGAGCTTCGGCATCTACCACGAGATCCGCTCGGGTGTGGCTGTGCATCTGGCGTACGCCTGGCCCAATGCACGCGCCGAGTCGAGTCTGGTCATATTCAATGTCAATTGGACCCATGCCTTGCGGTGACATCTGCTGCAGAGAAGAGCGCAGTCCCCTCTGGAACTGGCATGACGGCAGGGCGCGCATGCACATCACCAAAGACCATGACGAAAGATGGAAGCCGTTCGCCGATGACGGGGTGAACGCGAAGGGCTCACAATGGTAGGATCGCTCTGTGCTCTATGGACCGGCATAAGGAGGAACGGCCACACCTGGCTCGTTCCGATTGCCCTGTTTGGCGTGTACCTCCTGGGCACGACGGCACTGGCAGTCTTCAAACCTGGGTCCGAGAAGGTGTTCCTCGCGTACTGGGATCCCATCGCGGTCCCGATTCAGCTCGGCGCCGTAGTCGCATGCCTCTGGCATGCCCGGCAGATACGGCGCCACTCGCCATGGCAGAGCTCGGGCTGGATGCTCATCGGGCTGGCCGTCTTCGTCTACATGCTGGGCGACCTGGTATGGACATACTACGAGGTCATCCAGCACATCAAGATTCCTTCCCCGAGTACGGCTGACGTCTTCTATGTCGTATTCTACATCCCGCTCGTGGCAGGCATCATCTGCTTTTTCCAGCCTCTGCCTTCTGCAGCCAAGGCGCGTCTTCTTCTGGACAGCGCCCTGCTCACAAGCGCCGCTGGGATCCTCAGTTGGTACTATCTGGTGGGGCCTCTCTGGAACCAGTCCGAAGTCTCGGTTCTCGGCAAGAGCATCAACATCGCCTACTGCCTGGGCGATCTCGCGGTGCTGGTGTGCGCGGCCGCGCTCGTGTCAACGGCGCGGCTGGCGCGCGGAGCGCGATTTGCGATGGGGACCTTCGCCGCGGGTCTTCTCGCGATGTCAGTTGCCGACGCGCTCTATTGGCTCTCCATCGCGAGCGGCAAGTACCAGAGCGGGCAGTGGGGCGACCTGGGTTGGAATGTCGGGTGCTCGCTCATCGCCTGCGCCCCTCTCATAGAGGCGCGCGTCGCAGCCAGCTCCCCAGGCGCCCTCTCAGTGCTCTCTGCGGCTCCGGTTCGTGCCAGCCGGGGCGGGTCTCTCCGCCTTGTTCTGCCCTACTTGCTGGGCTTCGCCGCATTCGTGTTCGTATTGCGTGAGGATGTCTACCGACAAGGCTTCGTCGGGCTGGGAGTCTTCGTAGCTGGCCTGGCGCTCATGGCCCTGGTCATTGTGCGGCAGGTATACGCGTACTCCGAGAACATCCAGCTCTACCGTGACGTGACCCTCTTGAATGACCAGTTGACCCAGTCGAACACCGAGCTCACCGGGGCCCGACAGCACGCGGACGAGATGGCAGAGCAAGCGAGGGCAGCAACCGAGGCGAAGAGCCGATTCCTGGCGAACATGAGCCACGAGACCCGCACGCCTCTGAACGGGGTCATCGGCATGGCCAGCCTCCTGCTGAAGACGGAGCTGGATGAACAGCAGCAGCACTATGCCCGCACCATCGTCTATTCTGCCGATCTCCTGCTGAGTCTGATCAACGACGTCCTCGATTTCTTCAAGATCGAGGCCGGGATGATGCAGATAGAGGAAACGGCCTTCGATCTGCGTGACACCCTCGAGAGTGTCCTGGAAACCTTCGCCGCACAGGCCCAGAGGAAGAAGCTGGACGTGGTACTGGATCTGCCGTCCGAATTGCCGCGATCGGTGCTGGGCGACAGCCACCGTCTGCGCCAAGTGCTGGGCAACCTCCTCAGTAACGCACTCAAGTTCACGGAACGCGGACACGTCGTACTCAGGTGTCGATGGGAGGCGGCCGGCGACGAGCGGGGGGTGGCTCACCTCTCAGTGCAGGACTCGGGCCCCGGAATCGAGGCCGACGGACTCGAGCGGCTGTTCAAGTCCTTCTCCCAAACAGATGCCTCCACCACACGCAAGTACGGAGGGACGGGGCTGGGCCTGGCTATATCTAAGCGCCTTGTGGAGCTGATGAGAGGGACGATCGGGGTGGAGAGCACTCTCGGGCAGGGGACAACGTTTTGGCTCACGCTTCCTCTGCGATGCCAGGGCGCCGCGCAGCCATCGCCTGCCCCTGGAGGAATCCTGGATCTCCGCGCCACGAGAGTGATTCTCGTCGATGACAATGCGATCAATCGCCAGGTCATCCAGGCTCAGATGGAAGGCTGGGGAATCCCGAGTGAAAGCGCGGCTCATGGACCTCAGGCGCTGGACCTCCTGCTCGAAGCTGCGGACCAGGGGAATCCCTTCCATCTCGCGTTGGTCGACCACCACATGCCTGGCATGAACGGTCTGCAGTTGGCGCAGACGATCCGCGATGATCCAAGGATCTGTGAGATCGCCCTGATCATGCTCACTTCGATCGGGCCTGATCTGGACCGGCAGCAGCACGAGGCCCTCGGTATATCGAGGTGCCTGACCAAGCCGGTGCGGCAGTCAGCTCTTCTCGACGCACTCATGGACGCCCTGCATCTCTCACGCGAGCAGACTGACCGACCGTCCCAGCTCCGTCTCTCCTCCTCTCATGCTCCTTGCTTGCCGCGCGACCTGCGTATCCTGTTGGCTGAGGACAACGAAACCAATCAGCTGGTGGCTCAGGCAATACTGCAGGAGAACGGTCTGCAGTGCGACATTGCCGCCAACGGCGCGGAGGCGGTTGCACTCGTCGCTAGCGGCAGCTACGACCTCGTGCTGATGGACTGCCAAATGCCGGAGATGGACGGCTACACTGCCACGCGGCGCATACGCACTCACGAAGCCCGCACTGCGGGTACGCACGTCCCCGTCATTGCGCTCACAGCCTCCGCGACGATCACTGACCGCGACGAGTGCCTTGACGCGGGCATGGACGACTACCTGACCAAGCCGGTCACGCCAGAAAGCCTGGTTCAGATGATCGGGAAGTGGGCGCTCTCCCGAAGCGAATCGCTGCCGCCATCCACTCCGAAGCAGGCATTCCCAAAGCCGGATGACGATCAGCCCCCAGGTTCCCCAGAATCAGCGGCTCCTTTCGACTACACCTCCGCATTGGCGCGTTGCGCAGGGCATGCATCGCTGCTGCGAGAGATCGTCGGGATGTTTGTCGAGCGCACGCCCCAGGCGCTGGCCGAACTCGAAGACGCGCTGACCCGAGAGGATGCAGTGGCCGTGTCGGCTTACGCCCATAAGCTCAAAGGGGGCGCGGCCACCCTGTCTGCGGGGCCATTGAGCGTTGCCGCGGCAGCCTTGGAAGAGACGGGCCTCAGTGGGGATATCGCTGAGGCGCCGGAGCAGTTCGAACGAGTAAGGCAGGAGTTCGGCCGCTTTGTTGTGCAGGCAGAGGGGATGCTCGCCAGAGAGAGTGCCAGCGTCACCGCGTGATGGGCGAGCTGGCATCACAGCCGGTCTCGGAGACGGAATGGTCGTCGCCCGCGCCCGGCCCGCACCGCGGGCATCTACCTCGGCCCTGAGCATGACTGCCGCTCGCCTCACCGAAGCATCGTGACTGGCGGCCCCAGGTATCCCCGACAACGGCTGCCCCTCGGCTCGGAATCACCGGCCGGGGTTTCGTGTGCGCTAGGGCGGGCCGGTATCCGTACTGGCCTGCGTCACCCGGCGCCAGACGCCCGGCACTGGAATCGCTCCTCGTGCTCGGGGCCGAGCAGGTTGACCCCTCCATGGCGTGCGCGTAGAATAGGCGACTTGGGCGATGCGCGTGAGAGGGCGAGAGGCGAACCGTCTCCCTGGCGTCCTCGAGCCGGAGTGCCCGGCTCGGGAGACGCGACGCGATGAAACCCACAGAGCTGCGCATTCGAAAGAGAGCCAAGCATGCTCGGATCTGACGCACTGGTTCCCGCGATCACTATTGTGTTCGTGGCGATGGGCTGCGCCGCCGGTCTGGCGATGTCGGTCTCGGCCGTGACGACCTATCCCGCCCCGGCAGAGGAGAAGCTCTCGAATGACTTCACGGTGACGGCCGGCGGCCAGGCAGTGCCCGTGTATTTGTGCCGGGTCTCGGCGATTCCGTTTAGCCGCCTCTGGCCCGGCCACCAGCGTCCCCTGGATCAGACCGAGCTGGCCTCCTTCGCCTACTGCGACATGTCCGGCCCGGCAGATGTGGAGGTCGTCTCGCGCCGCCCGGTGGGATCGGCGGCCGTCCGGCCGACCGCCCGTGGCATCCGGGCCCAGGTAGAGGGGAACCGCATCCGCTTGCGCCTGGAGGCTCCTGGGCCGATTACGGTGGAGG
>JBEKKD010000402.1:0-4494 GCA_050010895.1 Armatimonadota bacterium | reverse complement strand
TAGGTGACGACATAGGTGCCGGCCCGTTCGAAGGTGCGCGGGCCGTCCCAGATGGTGATGTGATCCACGCCGAGCGGCTTGAACTCCAGCGCCCGGCCCTTCCCGTCCCGGCCGGTGCCGGGCAAGGTCAGCAGTTGGTACGCGGCCGGATCGATCGCCCAGGTGTGGTAGCCGGCTTCGAAGCCGGGGAACTCGGGCAGGAGGAAGCCGGACGGCTTCTTCATCTCCACATCTGTCCCATCGCGGTACGGCTCGGTGCGCTCGGTGGACAGTCGGACGTTGTCCACGAACAGACCTTCCCGACACGCGTCGTATGTGGACCGGTGCCCGAAGATGATCTCCAGCCGCGCCACTTTGCTCGTGTCGATCCCTTCGCCCAGCGTGAAGCCGTTTCGCAGGCCATCGATGCGGACGTGCTGGGTGGTGCGGCCGGCATAGACACTGTACTCCCACGCCATCATGTCGCGCCCGCTCGCGTCCGCGACGCGCACGTTCATCGAGACCACCGCGCCGGGGTTGACGACGTCGAACTTCAGATGGCGAAACTGCGACCAGTCCGCGCTCAGCTTGAGCGTCGCCGTCCCGCCCGCGGGCACGGAGTAGGCGCGAGCGCCGGCCGACGCGTGCTTCTCGACCACCGACCCTCCACTCCATCCCGACAGCTCCTCGCCCTTCTCGAAAGAGGCGATGACGCGGTCACCTGCCGCCGCGAACGCGCAGGAGGTCATCAGCGCTATCGCGGTGCTCACCATCCGGAACGCCAGGCCGTGGTTCATGGACATGGATCCTCGCAGCCGCGCGACCTCCGCCGCCGGCAGCAGTGATGAGGTCCCTTTCTCCCGCCAGTGGAAGCCTCCTGCACCGCCCGGCAGCCCAGTCCTGTGCTGGACATCGGCCGAAGGCTGGCCACCGTCGCGACACGGCGTCGTGTGTGAGCAGATCCCTCGGCTGCTTGGCCGAGGCCAACCCTCGGGCGAACGGCATGCCCATCGGCTGGAGGGCGAGGAGCTGGCGGGGCAGGAGCCGAGTCCTGGATAGAGAAGCCATTGGCCAGTTCAGGGGGAAGGCGCGCTCCCCCGTCTTTCCAAGTCCGGAGGTTGATATGCGCATCCCCTGTGGTCTCTCCCTCCTCTCGCTGGCCCTGACTACGGTGAGCTGTGGCTCCGCGCAGGTGCTTCACTCAACAGCCGTGGCGAACGCCTTCGCGCGTCGTGTCGCCGCGGCGACCCAGGTGGCAACGTCGCCCGGTCCCCAGACGCCGAAGGTAGACCGGGTGAAGCCACTGGACCAGGACCCCATCGTGACCGCGCCCGGGGTCTTCTTCTACGAGAACTTGGAGAGCATCCGCGATCTCAAGGAGAGCTTCCAGGACCAGGGCCTCGCGGAGGGCCGCTTCCGCCTCAGCGGGGCGGACGCGTTCAGCGGAAAGATGGCCATTCAGCAGACCTACGTTCCGAAAGAGGAGATGAAGGGCGATCCCGGAGACGCCGGCTGGGTCTGGCGCTTCTTCGGCGACAACCCGAACAGCAGCCGCCTCCAATACCGCACGCAGTACCGCACCGTGGTCGCGCGCTGGTACCACAAGTTCGAGGAGGGCTTCACTTCCCGCGACGGGGCCTATCCCAATAAGATGGCCCGGATGCGGTGCTTCAACGGGAGCGATTGGAGCGCGGCCTATACCATACTCTTCTGGCTCGACGGCAGGGACGGGCACATCTCCATCGAGCGGGACACCCGCGCGCCGGGGGCGCACCGCGAATGGCTGCCCAACCACTACGCCAACTTTGCCTTCGACCAGCCGGAGAACATCGGTCGCTGGATTCACTACGAGCTGCGCGTCTCCCTGGGAGACGGGCCGCGCTCGGACCGTGTCCAGGCCTGGGCAGATGGCCGTCTGATCTGCGATGTGATCGGCGATGACCTGGCCGCGGGCTACAAGCAGTTCGGCCTGAATGGCATGAGCTGGGACTGCTATTGGAACGGGGGCAGCCCCCGCAAGCAGTCGCGCTACTACGACGACCTGGTGCTCTCCACCGAGCCGATCGGCCCGGCGCGCACGGGGCTGAACCCGACCATCGTGAAGTCCGCCTTTCACGGCCAGGAGGCTGGCGACCGGCAGCGGGGGTGGGAGGTGGAGGTGGCCGAGGGCGTCCAGCAACCGCTGGTCGCCGCGAAGACCGACGACGGGGTGGTCGTGCGCTACCAGCCCCTGGAGACCGCCTACACGGTGGTCTGGAGGGGTGTAGTCACGGGTGAGAAGGATGAGGTGACGGTAGACGGCAAGGCGGGCGCGTTCGTCGGACCGCGGCAGGGGCGCACGCAACTACAGGCCAATACGCTGCACTTCGTACGCGTCCGCCAGCAGGACGCGGCCGGCCGCTGGTCGGCCTGGTCGAACTGGCACGCGGGCTTTGCGACGGACTGGGCGGCCGGAATCAAACCGGTGGAGAGAACCCCGCCCAAGGGGTATCTGCTGACGGCGTCGGGGCAGTAGCTGGCAGGGGGTATGAGAGGTGGTAGCCCCGGCGGGATTTTGATACTCGTGACTTTCGCAGATCCAGTGCAGGCAGTGCTGGTTAGTAGCGAGACGAAAACGGCCCTGCCTTCCAGGGCCTTACAGGGTGAGGTGATCGCCGCCGCCTGTCAGCAGTTCCGTTGTCGCGCCGCGGGCCTAGGAACGACAGGGGCACGCGGGAATGGAACCGCCAGCGAGGGCAACCATGAAACGCGCCAGGATTATGGTCGCTTCTGTTGTGCTGCTGCTGGGCGCAATCGCGACAGCGTGGGCCGCCGGGGAGGCCCCCTCAGCGCCTCTCAGTGAGCAGACTCAGGCGTGTCTTGCGTGCCACGAGACCTACCTTCCCGGAATCCCCGCCGATTGGCGAACCAGCAGGCACTCCATGACGACACCGGCGGCCGCACAGGCGAAGCCTACTGCCGAGCGCCGCATCTCGGCCGCCGCGGTTCCAGAGCGGCTGCGCTCGGCCGCGGTCGGCTGCTACGAATGCCACAGCTTGAACCCGGAGCGCCACAAGGACAGCTTCGATCACTTCGGCTTTCGGATCAATGTCGTGGTTTCCCCCAACGATTGCGCAACCTGTCATCCGGTCGAGGCCGAGCAGTACGCGCCGAGCAAGAAAGCGAATGCGTTCCACAACCTCAAAGACAATCCGGTGTTCTCTTCGCTGGTGGAAGCCGTCGATAGCGTAAAGACGGTACATGCAGGTCAAATCGCGTCGGCGCCCGCCACCGATGCCACCAGAGCCGAGACGTGCTATGCCTGTCATGGCACCGACGTCACGGTCGCCGGCCTGAAGACGGTGACAACGCCCCTCGGCGACCTGCAGTTCCCGGACCTCACCGGTTGGCCGAACCAGGGCGTGGGTCGCGTCAATCCTGACGGGAGCCTGGGCTCATGTACCGCCTGCCACCCGCGGCACAGTTTCTCGACCGCGATCGCGCGCAAGCCATACACGTGTTCCCAGTGCCACCTCGAGCCGGACGTACCCGCCTGGGAGATCTACCGCGAGAGCAAGCACGGCAATATCATGGAATCGGTAGGGCAGCAGTGGAATTGGGACGCCGTACCGTGGACCGTGGGACGCGACATCACTGCGCCCACCTGTGCCGCATGCCACGTCAGCCTGCTGGCCGGACCGAAAGGCGACACCATCGCGCCCCGCAATCATGACTTCGGCGGCCGGCTGTGGATCCGGCTCTTCGGGCTCATCTACTCGCACCCTCAGCCCAAGAGTGGGAGGACGTATGAGATCAGGAACCAGGACGGCCTGCCGCTGCCCACCACCTGGACCCAGGGGCTGGCGACCTCCTACCTGATCGATCAGAAGGAGCAGGAGGCGCGGCGGACCCAGATGCGCCAGATATGCGCGTCATGCCACAGCACGGATTGGGCGGAGAAGCACCTGTCACGGATGGAGACGACTGCGGCAGAGACCGATGCCATGGTGCGCGCGGCGACAGACGTCATGACCGCGGCATGGGACCAGGGCCTGGCGGATCGGTCGAACCCGTTCGATGAGGGGCTGGAGCAGATGTGGGTTGAGCAGTGGCTGTTTTACGCCGACTCGGTCCGGCTTTCCTCAGCCATGATGGGTCAGGACCTCGCCACCTTCGAGCATGGATGGTGGTCGCTGACGCACAATCTGGCGCAGATGCACGACGCCGTCAAGGAACGCGCGGGGCCGCACTGAGGCGCCTGGAGGCATTGCTGGAGCGCGCGGGGCCATAGGGGGTCACCGAGGCCGCAGTCGAGTACACGAACGACCGCGTCCGCCAGGAGGTGCGCTTCAGGCGGGAGGCGATTGGCCGCTACATCGGGTCTGGATCGGCCACTGCGGGCGATGGTACTGGGATCCTTCCCGGCGTTCGTCCGCGCTGCCCACAGGAGGCTTTGCGCGATCATCGAGGAGCCGCCCAGATGGTGGTAGAGTAGGCCGCCGACGCACTGCACCATTCTGCGTCCGAGGACACTCG
>JBEKKD010000401.1:0-4496 GCA_050010895.1 Armatimonadota bacterium | reverse complement strand
CGCTTCCGACTCAACTCTACGGAGTCGCCAGGCCGGAGACTCTTTCCCGGTCCATCCCAGGCTCACGGGTGGTACATTTTCAGACCGCGATTATTGGATCATTTTGCCACCGCCATTGACACGGTGGTTTCGCTGAACCTGGACAACGATGAGACCTTCCCGACAGGGGCAGCAAGGACGCTGATGCGCGTCGTCGATGGCGGCGGCGGGTACCAGGGCCAACACGAGCCGATCGCGCAGTTCGGCCTGGGCGACGCGACCACGGTGGCGGTGCGCGTTCGCTTCCCCGACGGCAGTGTGGTCATCCACAAAGACGTGGCAGCCAACCAGCAGATCACCATCAAGGACGTGCCGGCCGGGTACGTCGAGATCTTCCCGGATGTGCCGTTGGACTACTGGTCCTATCCGCAGGTGAAGGCGGTCGAGGACGCGAACATCGTCAAAGGCTACTCCGACGGTACCTACAAGCCCACCGACCCGGTCACGCGGGATCAGATGGCGGTGTATATCTCCCGCGCGCTGGCGGGCGGCGATGCCAGCGTGCCAGCGGGGCCATCCACCGCCACATTCTCCGATGTGCCGACCGATTACTGGGCATTCAAGTATGTGGAGTACGCGGTCACGCAGAACGTGGTGAAGGGCTACTCGGACGGCACCTACAAGCCGACCGACCCGGTGACCCGCGATCAGATGTCGGTGTTCGTCGCCCGCGCCATTGCCACGCCGACGGCCGGCGCGGACCTGGTGAACTACACCCCGCCGACAACGCCGACGTTCCCGGATGTCCCGACGAACTTCTGGGCCTATAAGTACGTGGAGTACATCGCCCAGCCCGCTATCGACGTCACCAAGGGATACCCTGACGGCGATTATCACCCCGAGTACGTGTGCACGCGAGATCAGATGGCAGTGTACGTGGCGAGAGCGTTCAAGCTGCCGTTGTAGAGCGATTCGCGCGCGACTCCAACGGACTTCCTGCAGCCGGCCCCTGTGGGGCGCAGGGGCCGGCTACCGCGTTCCCGCACCTATTGCCCTGGACACCGGGGAGAGGTATACTGGCGCCACGGGCCGCTGGTATCAGCCTGCGTCCACGTTGGGTGGGCCCGGCATTGCTGTATCAGGGGGTGTCCGATGGGCAGATGCTTGGCGCTTCGCGGGAGGTCTTCGCGGCTGGTTCTTCTTCTCCTCGCTCTCACTATCTCATCCACGTCCGCCTTCGCAGGGCATTTCGTCGACGTGGGCACTACGCTGAACATTCCGTCAGCCAACTGCGTAGCCTGGGGTGACTACGACGGCGACGGGTACCCGGATCTCTTCATTGGGGGCATATGGGGGGTGCACCGCGCTTACCTGCTGCACAACAACGGCAACGGCACGTTTACAGATGTAACCGTGGCCATGGGCCTCCACATCGACAGCGCCTCCTGGGAGGATGTGCAGGGGCTCTGGGGTGATTTCAACAACGACGGGAGGCTGGATCTGCTGGTCATCGGCGGCAGCGCCCACCTGCCCTTTCTCTACCGCAACGACGGCGATCATTTCACGGACATCGGCGGCGCGGCAGCCGGCTTCAGCAGCAAGTGGTACGTGGGGAGCGGGGGCGCGTGGGGCGACTACGACGGGGATAACTGGCTCGATCTCTACATTGCCGACAACTACTACGGCGCACCCTCGTACCTGTATCATAACAACCGCGACGGCACATTCACCGAGGTTACCAGTGCGGCCGGGATGGATCTGGCACCAACCACCTATGCGCAGAGCTGCGCCTGGGTGGACTACAACAACGACGGCCTGCTGGATCTGATCGTCAGCGAGAACCAGGACGCGCAGGGCAGCCAGCAGATCCCGCGCCTGTACCGAAACGATGGCGACGGAACCTTCACGGACATGGCACTGGCCGCCGGCCTTGGTGCGAGCAGCCTGGAGAGCGTCGCGGTCGGCGACTACGACAATAACGGATTCTTCGACATCTACTTCGGGGGCAACCAGAACCGAGGCACGCTTCTCGAGCACAACAACGGGGACGGCACCTTCACGAACGTTCACGATACTGCGATGACGGCCGGGGCAAACTCAGTGGGAGCGGCCTGGGCTGATTACGATAACGATGGGTGGCTCGACCTGGCGCAGGGCAATGGCACCCTGCCCACCTACAACGAGACCTATCCGAGTGTCGCCTATCTGTTCCACAACAACCGCGACGGGACTTTCAGCGAGGTATCCACCTCGGAGGGGATCACCGCGAGCCGCAAGTTCCGCGCGGCGGCCTGGGCCGACTTCAACCTCGACGGCCGGATGGACCTGCTTCTCGCTGGGGCGGATGCCTATTCCTGCCTGTACCAGAACATCGGCGCGGCCGGTGACGGCAACTGGCTCCGGGTGCGTGCGCTCACCAGCGCCACCGGCGATGCGACCGATGGCAGCCCGGTGCGCGATGCACTTGGGGCGCGCGTGGACGTGAACCTCGACAACGACCTCTCGTTCCCGAAAGGCCGCACGCTGGCACGGCTGATCGACGGCGGATCGGGGTTCATGAGTCAGAACGAGCCCATCGGCCAGTTCGGTCTCGGTACTGCCACGACGGTAGCAGTGCGAGTGGCCTTCCCCAATCATCACATCGTCACTCAGAGCGGGGTTGCCGCCAATCAGCAGATCGAGATTCGGGATGTCCAGCAGGGCATAGGCTCGATTCAGGGGACGGTCACCGATGTCCGGAACGGCAATCCCGTCATCGGCGGGTCCGTCACCTGCAGCTACATGAGCGCTATGACCGATGTTGCCGGGGCCTACCGGCTGCCAGTGGTGCCCGAGGGCACGTATTCCGTGACCGCCGGCGGGGCCGGCTTCGCGTCATTGACGATGAACAACGTGGTAGTGGTGTCGGGTTCGGCCACCACGGTCAACTTCGCGCTCCACATTCCTGCGGGCACCATCTCCGGCACTGTCAGAGACGCGGGGACACTGGCCGGTATCGCCGGCGCGACGGTGACCTGCGGGCCGGTGACGGCGGCCACGGCAGCGAACGGGATGTACACGCTGGCTTCCGTCCCCGTGGGAACGGGCTACAGCGTCACCGCCACCGCGCCGGGTTACGACCCGAACGGCGAGCCCGGCATTGCGATCGCGGATGGCCAGACCGTCATCGTGGACATAACCCTTCCTCCCCAGGTGGGCAGCGTCGTCGGGACCGTCGCGGATGCGACCACGAAGCTGCCGATCGGCGGCGCGATGGTGACCTGCGGCACTCCGACCACGACCACGAATGCGCGAGGCGAGTACGGGTTCACCGGGCTGCGCATCGGAAGTTACACGGTGACGGCCAGCGCGGCCGGCCACGGCTCTGCTTCTGCGAGTAGCGTCGCCGTGACTAAGAACGCGACGACTCAGGTTGACCTGGCGCTGACCGCGGGCGCATTCGGCTCCATCGCCGGTGCGGTCACTGATGCCGCCAACGGGGCGCCGATCCAGCATGCGATCGTCTCCTGCGGTGCGCTCAACGCCGCCACCGCGGCCGATGGCACATACACGCTCACCAACGTCCCCGCGGGTGACGGTTATCGCATTGGCGCCAGCGCGGGCGGCTACAAGTGGGGCAGCGCCACCGGGGTTTCTGTCGTCTCCGGGCAGACCTCGTCGCAGGGCTTCGCGCTCGACCAACTGCCCTTCACGACCGGACCACAGTTCCAGGAGCTGCCGGCTCTTCCCGGGCTGACGAACGGGGTGGACGTAGGATGGGGCGACTACGACGCCGACGGTTACCCCGACCTGTTCCTGGGCGGCGAACATCAAGGATCAGTTGATCCGACCAGGCCACCGCATGGGGCGCTGCTGTTCCACAACAACCACGACCTCACGTTCACGGACACGACTGCTTCGATGAAGCTGCCAGCGGACGCGATTGAGGAAGACGGCGTCGCCTGGGGCGACTACAACAACGACGGGTACCTCGACCTTCTCATCGGCTCTGGCGGCGGGTACCCGCTGCTCTATCGGCGGGATCCGGTTCAGTTCGTCGAGGTGGGCCAGGCCGCTGGCTTCCGTGTCTCCTTCAGCGCCGGCAGGGGGACCACGTGGTGCGATTACAATGGCGACAACCTGCTGGATGCTTTCTGCTCCAACATCTTTGGCCCTGGCTATCTGATGAAGAACAACGGTGATGGCACCTTCACCGAGGTATCGGCCGCATCGGGGCTGACGCCGTGCGACGCCGCTCAGTCGGCATCGTGGGGCGACTACAACAATGACGGGTATCCCGACTTGGTGATCGCGCGTATGGCCAAGCCGACGCTGCTCTTCCGTAACAACGGCGATGGCACGTTCACTGACGTGAGCGACGCGTCGGGGGTGAGCGCCTACGTCGATGCGTACAGTGCCGTGTGGGGCGACTACGACAACGATGGATGGCTTGACCTGTACATAACCTCAGGCAACTACATCAACCCCCAGCTCCGTCGAGACGCGCTCTTCCACAACAACCACGACGGAACGTTCAC
>JBEKKD010000400.1:0-4509 GCA_050010895.1 Armatimonadota bacterium | reverse complement strand
GGAGCCTGGGACTTCGTCACCGCTCAGCTACTCGGCGGCTGGGGCCTTCCCGAGACCGGACTCTCACCGGTAAGCCATGCACGGCTTATCTGGACGCACTCCCAAAGCTACTTGACACCCGCATTGTGCCCGATCACCTGCTTTCGCGCAGCCACTTCTGCGCGACCGCTGCCATCCCGATCAAGATGAGGCCCGTCATCACGAAGGGGACGCGCAGGCCCAAGATCGAGGCCACCCAGCCACCTATCGCCGGCCCGGTCGCCCAGCCAATGGAGGCAGCGGCGGTGGTGATCCCATAGGCCTGTCCCAGCCGGTTGCGCGGCGCCATGGATGAGATTATCGCGTTCATCGCCGGGGTCATCCCGCCAGCGCCCATACCGAAGATGGCCCGAACGATCAGCAACTGGGGCACGCTCCGCACGATCGCCTGGGGCAGACACATCACGCCCGCCGCGCCTACGCAGGCCACCAGCATCGGCCGGTGCCCCCAGCGGTCGCTGCACCTTCCCACCACCACCGACGCCACCGCGGAGGTGACGCCGGCCACCGCGATGATGATCCCCGTCAAAGAAGCGGCGCGGCCGGCACTGGCGTTGCCTGCCAACTCCTTGACGAACAGCGGGAAGATGGGCCCCGCGAGCGAGCCGCCAAGGTTGATGAGCGTGTAGACCACCAGCAGGATGACCATGCCCGGGTTTCGCAGGAGGTCCAAGATCGAGCCTGCAGCCCTGTGCTCCTCTGGAGACGGCCGCTTGAAGCGCTCTTTCGCTCCGAAGAGCACGAGACAGCCCCCCACGATCAGCAATCCGCCGGTGATCAGGAATGGTATCCGGAACCCAAACCTCTCCGCCGCCAGGCCTCCGAGCAGCGGGCCAAAGGAGTCGCCGGTAAACACGGCTGTCTGTATCAGCCCGAGACTGAAACCCATGTAGGCCCGCGGCACCACGCTGGAGACGAGCGCCACAGAGGCGGACATGGTCCCCGTGATGCCCCCTTGCAGAGTCCTGAGGAAAAGCAATTGATGGACGTTTGTGACGAAGGCCATGGAGCCCAACACGACAGCCCCCCCGAACATCGCCCTCTGCACCATCGCCTTGCGGCCATAGCGATCCGCCAGCGAACCCCATATGGGCGCCATCACGCTCATCATCACGCCGCTCCCGGTTACGATCAACCCGGACCAGATCGGAACCAGCCGCGGATTCGTGACGCCGAGCTGGGGGATGAAGAAGGGGATGAACGGCATCACGAAGGCAAACCCGACCATGGCGAATATCTGAGCCACCCAGATGGTGTAGAGGGTGGCCCGCCACCCGGGGTTCTCGGCTTCGCGCTCGACAACCGCTTCGGCGCTGCCCCCAAGAGCGGGGGCGTCCAATGTCAGTTCTTCCTGATCCATGACTCTCAATGTTTCGACGCCATTCGCCGACTTCTTTCGGCCGCAGGAACGTTCATCCGCGCGTCCCTTTCAACTGCCTGGGAAGCCGACTGTAGTGGTCATGCTGCGCTGGAACCGCCATGGCCTTGCTCTACAGGCCTTGTCAGTGAGGAGAGAACGGCACCGATGTGGCCACTCATCCGACCTTCCCACTTGCCATCACTCCACGCAGGTTTGGGCTACTCATCGAAAGCGTGCAACACAGCCGGATCGGGTGTGGAAAGGGCCCTCGCGCGTTCCTCCGCAGGGTCGGTCCGTCGCAACCACATCCGCACCGTTCCGCTCAGGTAGAGGTTATAGGGCCAGGCCTTCGCCTGCCGCCACGACCCAAGCGGCCACAGGCGCCGTCGCATTGAGCCCAGGGAGTAGAACCACCGGTAGGCGTTGCGCAGCCCCTCATACATCCCGTCGGCTGAGATGCCGCCGAACTCGCGCACGGGGTGCGCGCCGTCATGGTGCTCCCAGTTCCAGTCGGCGATAAGCTGGTGTTGGACGGCATACTCGAAGTCGCGGGACCCGGGTTCTGGGGTGTTGATCGAGAACTGGGCAAAGTCGAGGGCGATGCCATCGGCAAAGCGAACCGTCTCCTCAAAGATGCCATTGTCCTCCTCTTCTCCAACCCCGAACACGAATGCTCCCAGGACCAGCAGGCCCTGGTCGTGGCAGCGGGTAACGAGATCCTTGTACTCCCGCGGGTGAAGCCCCTTGGGCAGTTTTTCGCGCACGCTCTCGATGCCGGTGTAGACGCCATAGCAGCCTGAGGCAGAGAACAGCGGGATGAGCTCTGGGTCGTGCCACAGGTCTCTCGCGGTCAACTCGGCGACCCATGGGCGCCGGTGACGGCGCAGGATCGCGCACACCCTCCTCGCGTGGTCATAGGGCTTGTGGGCAAGGAAGTTGTCATCGATAATGGTCACCAGCCCGGAGCGGAGGGCGGTCAGGTCGCGTTCTATCAGGTGGTAGGCAACCGGACGCATTTTCGCCCCATAGACGCGGGTGGCCGTGCAGAAGGAGCAGTTGTACGGACAGCCAACGCTGGTATGCAACACCTGGGGCAGGATGTAGTCGCGGGGCCGCATCCAAGAGAAATCAGGGCATGGCCTGACCAGTACTTCCGGGCGCGGACCGCCCAACGCGAACCGTCTCGGTCGGGGCCTGCTGTCCAGACTGTTCGCGACCCAGGTGAGGACGTCGGACTGAAGCTCCGGCGGCGTCTCCCCGCAGACAACAGCATCGGCGTAGCGCAGGGCCTCCTGCGGCAGAGCTGTGGGATGGATGCCGCCCATGACTATCCCGATCCTGCTGCCTGAGTGGCTGCTGCAATCACTCGCCTGGACAGCCAGTTCGTAGGCGCGCGGCGCGCCCGTCGTGAGGACCGAAAAGCAGAGGATATCCGGCCGCCTCAGACTTACGTCATAGGGACCATCGGCGCTCTCAATGTGGACGCTGGCTTGCACCGGAACACCGCCGATGTCCGGCGGCGTCTCGGCCAGCAGCAGGGCCATGGTGAGCGAGGGGATGGGGGCCTTTCTGGTCCTGCCCGACCTGGGGTCAGGCAAGACGTAGTCTGTGCGGATGAGATCCCGAGCCATTTCCACTGTACAAAGCAATAGGGAGTGCCAGACAATTCATGTTTGGGTTTCGCCAGCCAGGCCTTGATCGCCTCCCTGGCAGATGCAGAGCAGCGGTCACGACGTGAAGTTTGGATAGGTGCTCTCTCCGGAGATGTAGTCGGGGGCCGCTGGACTGCTCACCTCCGATTCCCGCTGCGCGACGCGCATTGCGTCCGTGTGAAGTGGTCAATTGCCGTTGAAACCGCCCTGAACCGTGCCGTTGAGAGTAGCTGGCGCTGGGGAGATGACGCATTGTGCCCCTGTCAACCGCCCGTGGAGCCGCCCTGAGGGCCTTGGGGAGTTGTCTGCCCCTTCCTGCTCCTGTATCATCTGAAGCCAGAGCACGGCGCCTTCAGGCGCCGCGGTCGCGTTGAGGAGTAGAACCGGCATGGAGGTGTTCCCTGCATCCGTTACTTTGGTGATTCGGGCTTTGGTGGTCAGCGCCCGCTGGACTGGGCGAGCGCGACGTCTCGCCCTGGAACAGGCGACTGCCGCCGCCGATGCCAACCGCGAGGCAGCGTTGGAGGCACGAGTGATGGTGCTGGAAGACATGGTGGAGCAGCGGGATGCCCACATCGAGGTGCTGGAGTCTCGGCTGGGAGAGAAGCATTCTCGGAAGCCCTATCCCCTCATGGAACGACTCCGCATCATCTGGCTCATGCAGTACTTTCAGATCCCTGGGCGACGTCTCAAGGAGATGCTGGGGGTTTCTCGTTCCAGCGTCCGGCGGTGGCTGAAGGGGTTCGAGGAAGGCAGGTTGGGAAAGGGAAACGAGCCGAAGGAGCCGGTGAACAAGACCCCTCGGGAGATGGCGGAGTTGATCTGGGAGATCTTCCGGGAGAACCCGCTCTGGGGTCGCTGGCGCATCGCCATGGTGCTGTGGGGACTGGGAGTGTTCGTCGCCGCCTCCACCGTGCGTAACATCCTGCTCCGCCCGAGACCGGAGGCCTCGGCCCCGGCAGTGGCCCAGGTGAAGGACCCTGTGACGCCGAGGCAGATCATCGCCCGCTATCCGAATCACGTCTGGTCCGTGGATCGGACGCGAGTGTGGCGATGGCACATCTGGCCCACCTGGGCATTCGTGGCCGTTGACCACTTCTCCCGGATGGTGACCGCGGTGTGCCCGCTGGAGGGGCCCAACGCAGGCTGGGTGGTGGAGGCTCTGGAGGAGGCCTTCCTTCGGCATGGAGCGCCCAAGCATCTCATCAGTGACCAAGAGGGCGTCTTTGCGGGTGAGGTGTTTGCGGCTCTGATGAGGGACTGGAACATCAAGCAACGCTTTGGTGCGGTGGGTAGGCACGGCTCCATCGCGGTCACTGAACGCGTTATTCTGACACTCAAGCAGGAATGGCTGAAGCGAGTGCCGGTCATCCGAGGGCTGGATCACTTGAGCCAACTCCTCGATGACTTCTCCGAGTACTACAACCACTGGCGCGGCCACTCCACCATCGGTGGCGC
>JBEKKD010000399.1:0-4516 GCA_050010895.1 Armatimonadota bacterium | reverse complement strand
GTCCGGTCGTGCCTCAGCGGGAAGGCCGAGGCGAACTCCGAGCTGTCCATCTATCTTCCGGAAGAGCGCATCTACCAGGTGCAGACGGCGCTGTTGCGCTCGGAGGCCAACGACATCTCCGGCGTCGTCGCCACCTTCAACGACATCACCGAGCTGCGCAGCGTCGAGCGGATGAAAGGCGAGTTTGTCTCGACGGTGTCGCACGAACTCCGCACCCCGCTCACCTCGATCAAGGGGTTCATCAGGACGCTCCTGGATGACACCGAGGGGTACTACGATCGAGAGATGCAGACGGAGTTCTATCGCATCATCGACACGGAGTGCGACCGGCTGGTGCGGCTGATCAGCGACCTCCTCAACCTCTCCCGCATCGAGTCGGGCCGCTCGCTGGAGTTGGTGCTGGTCGAGGTCGATATGGCGCGCCTGATCCACCGGGCGGTGGAAACGCAGCGCTCCTACACCAGCAGCCACGAGTTCGAGGTCATCGTCGCCGATGATCTGCCGCGCATCACTGCAGATCAGGACAAGGTGGAGCAGGTGCTCACCAACCTGCTCTCCAATGCCATCAAGTACAGCCCTGACGGCGGCAAGATCACCATCCACGCCCGTGCCCTCGGCGACAACATCTCGGTGAGCATCAGCGATCAGGGCCTGGGCATCCCGACGGAGCACCTGGGCAAGCTCTTCACCCGTTTCCATCGGGTCGATTCGAGAGACACCCGCAAGCAGTACGGCACCGGAATCGGGCTCTACCTGGTGAAGCACCTGGTGGAGGCGCATAAGGGCGAGATCACGGTGGAGAGCACGCTGGGGGTCGGCTCGACCTTCACGTTCGTGCTGCCCATTCACCTACCGCAGGATGAGGAGCAGACGGCTGCAGCCGCACCCTGATGCTCGCGAGAGCGTCGGCTCGGCCGAGAATGGCGACGAGGTCCCGGTATCGGGGCCTCTTTTTTGGCCCCCTTGCGCCCGCGGTCGGAAGCGGCTATGGTGAAGGCGGAGGAGCAGATGACAGACGATCGGCCGACCTGGGACCGGTATTTCATGGATATGGCGTGGGCGATCTCGCGGCGCTCCACCTGCCTGCGGAGGCAGATGGGGGCTCTGCTGGTGCGGGACAAGCGGATTCTCTCGACCGGCTACAACGGCGCGCCGGCGGGGCTGCCGCACTGCGACGAGGTCGGGTGCAAGCGGCAGCAGCTCAACATACCATCCGGTCAGCGGCCGGAGCTGTGCCGCGCGCTTCACGCCGAGCAGAACGCGATCGTGCAGGCGGCCCTCTACGGGGTCGGCGTGAAAGACGCGGTGCTCTACTGCACGAACCAGCCCTGCGTGATCTGCGCCAAGATGCTCATCAATGCGGGCGTTCGGCGAATCGTCTACGAAGTGGAATACCCGGATGAACTCGCCATCGAGATGCTGGGCCAGGCGGGAGTGGAGCTGGTGCAGCTCGAGCGGCGGCAGGAGGCGAGCAAGGAATCCGCATGAGCATGAGCAGTGATGGGGCCACCCTCATCGCCTACGCGATCGCGGCCATCGTGACATGCGCATTGACGCCGCTCGCCCGCTGGTTTGCCAAGCGAAGCGGCGCGATCGATCAGCCGAACGACCGGAAGATGCACAAGAAGCCGCTTCCTACCTCTGGAGGAGTGGCGATCCTCGGCGGCTGTCTGGCGGCGGCGTGGCTGGCCGGAGCGAGCCACCACGTGCAAATGCACCTCTCGGCGATCACCATGGGGGCGGTGCTGGTGGCGCTGATCGGGTTCGTGGACGACCGCATCGATCTGCCGGCGAAGCTCAAGCTGGTGCTGCAGATCATCGCCACCGCGCCGCTGCTGATCGCCGGGGCGACGATCAGCCTCGTGTCGAACCCGTTCAGCCACGGGATCGTGTTTCTCCCGGTGTGGCTGGCGGGCGCCGTGACGGTGGTGTGGGTGGTTTCGGTGACGAACGCGATCAACCTGATCGACGGGCTGGACGGGCTCGCCGCCGGCGTGTCTGCGATCTCCTGCGTCGCGCTCGCGTTCATCGCGATGAACTGGGGTCAGCCGGGGGCGGCGCTGCTGTGCGCGGCCATCGCGGGCGCGGCGGTCGGCTTCCTTCCCTGGAACTGGCATCCTGCGGGCATTCTCATGGGTGACACGGGCGCCTATTTCCTCGGCTACATGATCGCCGCCGCGACCGTCATCGGCGCGTTCAAGATGGCCGCCGCGATTGCCATTTTCGTCCCGATTCTGGTGTTGGCGGTGCCCCTGCTGGACACGGTTCTTTCGCCCGTTCGCCGAGTCCTGACCGGAAAACACCCATTCCAAGCGGACCGGGATCACCTCCATCACCGCCTGATCTCGCTGGGTCTCGCAGAGACCCGCGTCGTCGGTCTCACCTATGCCGTGACCGCGATCTGCGGCGCGGTCGCCATCTGGATTTCCCGCCACTGAGGCCATATGAGCGCCAGCCGACCCCCGGTGAAGACGATGATCGTGATGGGAACCCGCCCCGAGGTGACGAAGCTCGGGCCGGTCGCGCTCGAATTGAGGCGGCATCCGGAGCAGTTCGAGGTCATCCTAGTGGGAACGGGGCAGCACAAGGATCTGGTGCCGCAGCACCTCGGCCTGTTCGGCCTGACGCTGGATCACGATCTGGAGGTGATGCGCCCTGGGCAGTCGCTCTCGGGGATCGCGGCGCGCACGATCGAGCGCATGGAGGCGCTGCTGGATCAGGGCCCGCCGGATGTGGTGATGGTGGAGGGCGACACCAACGCGGTCTTCGCGGCCGGCCTGGCGGCGTTCTATCACCGCATTCCCGTCGCGCACGTCGAGGCCGGGCTGCGCTCCGGCGATATCTACAGCCCATTCCCGGAGGAGATGAACCGCCGCCTCACGGGCGCGCTGGCCACCATCCATCTCGCGCCGACCGCCGAGGCGAAGGCGAATCTGCTCAAGGAGAACGTGCCTCGAAAGGCGATCTTCGTCACTGGCAACACGGCCATCGACGCGCTGATCTTCGCGACGAGCCGGGCGGCCGCTCATCCGCCCGTCCCCGAAGAATGGCTGCGGGACCGGCGACTGGTGCTCGTCACCGCGCACAGGCGAGAGAGCTGGGGCGCAGGAATAGAGCAGATCTGTCTCGCCCTCGCCGACCTGGCCAGCCGATTCCAGGATGTCGCGATCGTCTATGCCGTCCATCCGAACCCGGCAATCCGCGCGGTCGCCGAGCGGATCTTGCGGGGCAAGAGGCGCGTTCATCTCATCCCTCCGGCGGATTACGAGCAGTTCGTGGGGCTGATGAAGCACGCCTATCTGATCCTGACCGATTCGGGGGGCGTTCAGGAGGAGGCGCCATCCCTGGGGAAGCCGGTGCTGGTGATGCGAGAGACCACCGAGCGCACCGAGGGCATTTCGGCCGGCAACGCGGAGCTGGTGGGAACGGACAGGGAGACGATCGTGTCACGCGCGTCTCGCCTGCTGACGGACGCCAGCGCGTATGCCGCGATGGCTCGCGTCCGCAATCCCTATGGCGATGGGAAGGCATCGGCGCGCATCCGGCGCGCGCTCGCCTACCGCTTCGGATTGACGCGACGCCGGCCGCGGGACTTCGCGGCGCGAAACGCCCACACCGGGGTCAGCTAGAGTGGAGCGCCCGCGGGAGAACTGGTTCCGTGTCTGGGGGCTGATCGTCATCGCGGGCGTCGCGGGCGTTGTGGTCTGGCGGGTCCGCGGCGTCGTCGTCACCATCCTGCTCGCGCTCGTCGGGGCGTACGTCCTTCGGCCGCTGGTGGATCAGCTCTGCAGGTTCCGGCTCCGCATCGGCAGCCGGAGGTATCTGCTGCCGCGGGGATGGGCGACGCTGCTGGCATTCATCGTCCTTGGGCTGGCGCTCTACGGGTTCTGGGTGTTCAGCTCCTACTCGATCAACCGAGAGATCTCGGACATCCAGTACCGGTGGCACGACTATCGGGCCACGCTCTCGCGCTTCGCGGCGAGCGTGGATCAGGCATACCGGGAGCGGCTGCCGGAGTCATTCCGGCCGACCGTCGATTCGTGGATCAGGGGCCTCGGGGATATCCTGACCACCGCTGCCACGCGCGGACTGGGCATGACCTTCCATGGCGTGGGCTTCCTGATCGAGCTGTTCCTCGTCCCGATATTGGCCTTCTACTTCCTGGCCGACGGGCCGAACATCAGGCAGCAGGTGATGTTCTTCGTCCCCCGGCGGGCGGTGCCGAGAACCGAACATGCTCTGAACCAGGCGAACGACATCTTTCAGCGCTACATCAAAGGCCAGATCATCCTCTGTTTCATCGCGTTCGTGGTGGTGACGGCGGGCCTGTGGGCGGTGAAGGTCGATTTCTTCTTCCTCCTGGGCGTCGCCGCAGGCCTCACCCGCGCGGTTCCCATCATCGGTCCGATCGTGGGGGCGATTCCGATACTGCTCGTGGTGCTGGCGACGAAATCGACGGCGCTGACGCTCTGGGTGCTGCTTGCGTTCTCGGTCATGCACGTGCTCGAGAGCAAAC
>JBEKKD010000398.1:0-4541 GCA_050010895.1 Armatimonadota bacterium | reverse complement strand
GAGCGGCAGAACAGCGCGAGGGAAGTACGCCTTCTTGACGAGAGCCATCTCTTGGGTGACGCACGCGGTGCTATCGAGGACGGTCTGGTTGAAGAACAGCCACGGCAGGAACCCGGTGATCAGGAACGCCATGTAGTTCTTCTCAGGGTTCTCCAGTATGATCTTGAAGACGAAATACCACACCCCGATCTGCATCAGGGGGTTCAGCAGGGACCAGAAGAATCCGAGAACAGAGTTCTTGTAGCGCACCCGGAGGTTGCGACGGACGAGGTTGAACAGCACCTCCCGGTAACGCCAGAGTTCGGCGAGTTCCTTCATATTGTGGCTCGGTGGGAACGCCTCCTCAGTGAATTATACATGGCGGGATAGCGCCAGTCAAAGGCGCCTCACGAGCGCCGAGACGCCCAGAGAGATTCGCAGGGGCAGCGGACACTCCCCCGCCCCACGGACCTGAACTATCGTGCTTCTCCACCAGCGCCCGCAGCCAGGAGTCTGGCCGATAGTGACCATGACCCCCAGCAGGATATCCGGTTCGGCAGTCGTAATAGACGACGAAGACCGGATAGGAGAATGTCTATGTCCCTCGTGCGCGCGGTAGCGCTAGTCGGAATCGCCGTCATTGCGCTGGGCGCCTTCCTGATCGGCTGTGGCGGCGGCACTCAGGCCGGCCCGAAATACGCGGCTCAATGGAAGGAGTACGCCGGCGCAGGGGCGATCAACCGCCCGGAGGGCCTCGCGGTTGACCAGCAGGGCAACCTCCTGGTGGTGGACACCTGGAACAACCGCGTCCTCCGCGCCGATGGCAGCGGCAGAGTCCTCACCTCCTTCGGCGCCACCGGGGAGAAGGACGGGCAGTTCATGTGCCCGCGCTCGGTGACCACTGACAAGTCCGGTAACATCTACGTCGTTGACAACTGGAACAACCGCATCGAGAAGTTCTCATCCGATGGGAAGTTCCTATTGAAGTTCGGGAAACAGGGCAGCCCGAAAGGGTATGACGAGAAGCCAGGGCAGTTCCTCTATCCCTTCGGCATCGCGGTCGACTCCACGGGCTTCATCTACGTCAGCGACTTCAACCAGAATCGTATCCACAAGTTCGATCCGAACGGCAAGTTCGTCATGATGTGGGGGACGGAGGGGCGGCAGGATGGTCAGTTCAGCAGACCGGCCGGCCTGGCGATCGACAGCACGGACCGCCTCTACGTCGCCGATCTTGGCAACGATCGCGTCCAGGCATTCCGCGCGGACTCCAGCGGGAAGAAGATGAACTTCGACGGGAAGTGGGGCGAGACAGGCACCGATCCGGGGCAATTCGACCGCCCCTACAACGTCGGCGTTGACGGCAACGGCGACGTCTACGTCGTCGAGCTCGGCAATCACCGCCTCCAGAAGTTCACCTCTTCCGGAAAGCTGCTCTACGCCGCGGGCAAGTGGGGCGACGGCGACACCGATCTCAACTGCCCGATCGCCGTAGCCGTGGGCGCAGACAAGGCTATCTACATCTCCGACCTCGGGAATAACCGCATTCTGAAGTGGACCCCGGCGTCCTAGGTCTGAGTTGGGGCGACATGCTGCCGTCAGAGAAAAGCGAGCGATGGGTGCGGCGGATCCTGTTCGCCGCACTCATTCTCATAGTCCTCTACCTGCTGTTCTGGCTGGTCCGCTTCATCACGCCGATCTGGCGCGGGGTCATTCAGCAGCGTCAGCCTCCGCCCGAGGCCGCTGTTCACCTGATACTGGCTGGCTGACCGCATGCCCGTTGTATGCGTGCTCGCCACCACCTGGCTGTGGAGCCTGATCCCGCTCGCGGTCAAAGCGGCTTACGCCAGTTTCAACCCCGCGTTCATCGCCTTCGCGCGTCTCGCCGGCGGCGCGATCGTGTTCGTGGTCGCAGAAATCGCGGCCGGGCGCGGCATTCGGCTGCCTGCGAAGACCGCGCCGGTGACACTGCTAGGCCCGAAACGCATCGGCCTCCGCGGCTGGATCATCGTAGCGGCCGTCGGCATCTGCGGCGACCTCCTTCTGTACACCCTTGGCCTGCGCTACACGACCGCGAGCGCCGCCACCCTGATCGTCAGCACCGATGGCATCATGCTCGCGCTCCTCGGCGTCCTGGTGATCGGCGAGCCCATGTCCTGGTTCAAGGCGGCGGCCGGCCTGACGGCGCTTGCAGGGCTGTTCCTGGTGAGCTGGAACGGGCAGGATCTGACTTCGCTCCTGCAGTCGAGGTACCTGGTGGGCAACATTCTGGTGATCTGCGCCGCGTGCTGCTGGGCGACCTACGCGCTGGGCCAGCGGGTGCTGGCGCGGGTGCCCGGGGGCACCCTGGTGCCGGTCTTCATCCTCGCCGCCCTCATCGCCATCGTCCCTGCTGTCAGTCAGCCGGCCATGCACGCGCCGCTCAGGCTCTCCGCAGCGGCTGCCCTCCTGTACCTCGCGTTTGGCGGCACCGGGCTGGCCTACATACTGCTCGTCAAGGGGATGGCCAAGCTGGAGGCGGCGACCGTCGGGCTGCTGTGTTCGCTGTTGCCTCTTTTCACCATGGTCGAGGCACGGCTAATCCTGCGCGAGACGATCACCGTCTACCTCGTGGGCGGAGCGATCCTGGTGATCGCCGGAGTCTCGCTGATGATGGCCCATCAACGAATCTACGGCGACGCCGGCGATCCCTCAGTCGCATAGCCTTCACCCACCGGCGCTTCGACGCGAGACGCTATCTGCGCGAGCACAGTGCCCGCACGCTTCCCGCCGAGTCTCGCTTCCGGCGTGAGGATCAGCCGGTGGGAGAGTGTCGACTCGAGCAGCATCTTCACGTGATCCGGCAGCACGAAGCTGAGGTGGTCGCAGGCAGCGGCCGCCTGGGCGCACCGCAGAAGCGCAAGAGACCCGCGCGGGCTCGCACCAAGAGCGATGTCGGGATGCGAACGCGTGGCGTGGACGAGCCGCACGATGTAGTCTCGCACCTTCGCATGCACGAATATCTGCCGGACCTGCTGCTGCGCCGCCAGTAGCTCCTCGCTCGTCACCACCTGCTGGATCGTCTCGATGGGATGACTGAACTGGAGCCGCGCCAGGATCTCGCTCTCGTTCGCAACCGAAGGATAGCCGATCGTCATCCGCATCAGGAAGCGGTCGAGCTGGGCTTCCGGCAGCGGGAACGTGCCCTCGTATTCGATCGGGTTCTGCGTCGCAATCACGCAGAAGGGACGCGACAACACGCGCGTCACGCCGTCAACTGTGACCTGCCGCTCGGCCATTGCCTCCAACAGCGCTGACTGCGTTCGGGGGGGAGCTCGGTTTATCTCATCGCCCAGAATGATGTTCGCCATCACCGGGCCCGGGCTGAACTCGAACTGACCGGTCTTCTGGTTGAAAATGGACAGGCCGGTGATATCGCTTGGCAGCAGGTCGGGCGTGCACTGGATACGCCGAAAGCTGGCGCCGATGGAAGCTGCCAGCGACCGCGCCAGCATCGTCTTCGCGACGCCGGGGACATCCTCGATCAGGAGATGACCGTCGGCCAGCAGGCACGTGACAGCCAGGCGAACGGCATCAGGCTTGCCGACGACGACCCGCTCCACATTGCCGATCAGCCGCTTGGCGAGGCCGCCCGGAGGCGCCATCTAGTCCCGCCACCCGGCGCTGCCGGAGATCACAGGAGCGCTTCTCATATGCAATCTTTTCCATTCGCGACCCGCGAATCCTGTCAGTGCCGAGCGGCAGTTGGTGGCGGGCATGCCGGGCCTAGGCCTACACCCCCCCTGCCATGTCTGCTTGACAAGGAAGCGATGCCACCTATAATCGCGATGTGAGGGAGACTGTCGTGGGAGCTGCCCAATGGAGCTTATGGATGTCGTGCGCCGGCGTCGCAGCGTGCGGAAATACAGGCCTGACACCGTCCCCCAGGAGAAGATCGACTACATCCTGGAAGCGGCCCAGCTCGCCCCGTCCTGGGCGAATGGACAATGCTGGACCTTCATTGTGGTGACCGATCCGCAGGTGAAGCACGAGCTGGCGGATGCCGGGAACGAGTGGATCGAGCATGCGCCAGTCGTCATCGCGGCCTGCGCTGACCCCAAACAGAGCGGCGCCAAAGGCGACCAGTCATACTACCTGCTCGATATAGGCATCGCCATGGAGCACCTGGTGCTGGCTGCCGCTGAGCAGGGGCTTGGCACATGCTGGATCGGCTGGTTTGATGAGAAGAAGGCGAAGAAGGCGCTGGGCGTCCCAGATGCTATTCGCGTGGTCGCGACTACGCCGCTGGGGTACCCCGATGAAGAGCCGGATGCCCGGCCCAGGAAGGCCCTCTCCGAGATAGTGCGACAGGACCGCTGGAGCTAGCTGGCGCCTCCACAGCATCCATTCTTGCCCCGCAGGGAAGCGACGCGGGCCGCACGATGTGGCACATGGCTGTGAGGTAGGCGTTTACCACGTTGCCGAGCAGGGGTAGAAGCGCGTTAGCTGGTGCTCTTGTGTCGGCTGCCTGCGTTCGTCCATGTGGTGGCGGAGAACTCCAGCAGATGTGCGACTATGGGAAG
>JBEKKD010000397.1:0-4547 GCA_050010895.1 Armatimonadota bacterium | reverse complement strand
TACCCAGCCCGCCGCCATCCGCGCCCGTTCGCCTCAAGCTCCTTACGCGCGCCGGCGAGCACGGCCTCAATCGCTTTCTCGGTGTCCTCCGGCAGCGGCACGGGCTTGTGCTCCGCGAGCAGCCGTTCCTTCTCCTCACGACACCGCTGCGCCATCGTCTTCGCTCCGCCGCTCATCCACGCGTCGTAGAACTGCCTATCCAGTAGCTTCGGGAACCACAACTCCCTGCGGAAGTGCAGAGCCGTGTGCTCCTGATCCATAAAGCTCCCGCCGGGGCCGACTGCCCCGATCACATCGAGTCCCAACGCCTCGTCACTCACCTCGAACCCTCGCATGACGCGCTCGACATAGCCGATCAGCTCATGCTGCATCACCAGCATATCGAGTGAAGACGCCTGGTCTACGCCGGAAATCCCAAGATGGCCGAAGATATCGGCTCCCGCCATCGCGCCACACACCAGCGTTATCCCCGCTTCCATGCCGGCCTGTGCGTCCGGCACCTTACTGTCCGTAAGGCCAACGTTGATGTAGACTGGCAGGCCATAGTGCTTGCCCATCTGCGTCATCGCTACCGCCATCAGCGCCTGCTCGGGGCCGGCGAAGATGAGCTGAGTCGTGCGCATGTCGAACGCGTGCGGAATGCCTCCGTAGCATACCGGCAGCCCAGGTGAAATGAACTGTGTGATGCAGATTCCTGCGAGGATTTCCGCGTTCTCTTGCGCGAGCGTCCCCGCCAGTGTCCCAGGTGAGGAAAGACCGATCTGCGCCATCGGCCCGATCGGCACTGGCAGGTTGAGCTTCGCCGTCTCATACAGCGCGTCGACCCCGTCGAACGGGAAACGGAGCGGACTAATCGGCTCCAGGAATGGGTAGCTCAGCGGGTAGCGCCGCGCCTCGCCCTCACTTCCCGCCGCCGCGATCATCAGCTCTACGATGAACTTCGACACGGCCCTGTTGTGGAACCAGAGTGCGATGGGCTTCGTGGTGTTGCGCAGCAGCCCCGCCGCGGCCGCGACACCGCCGTATTCCGGCGTCAATTCGTGGGGATCGCACATCGCGCCGGCAATGGTCACATTCGGCAGCGCATCAGCAAGACGGCCGGCGGTCGCAGCATCGGGCAGTGTCGCGTACCGCCGCTCGCCGCTCGTGTCGTCAATCCACAGCGCCTCGCCGGCGATGGAGTTGTAGTTCCTCTTTCCCTGCCCGAATGCCGCCTGCTTCGCGCGGTCGCGGCCGTAGATCGTGAATGTCTTGCCGGCCTGCCCGAGGCAGTGCCGAATCAGCGCCTCCGGGATCCGAACTCGCGCGCTCTGCTCGTCCACGACCGCGCCTGCTTCGCGGAACCGCGACCTCACATCCGGGTGAGGCAGATGCACTCCCACTTCCCGCAGGATTGAAACCGACGCGTCGTGCAGCTTCTCTATCTGTTCCTGCGTGAGGATGCCTAGCTTCATCGGAATCTCCGGGCCATCACCATGAAGTCGCAGACCGCACCTGCACCGCGAGACTGGCATCTTAGCCACTCGCGCTTGCTGCACCTTCCCTGGCCGAATCGGATGGCGTGATGCAACAGCGCAGTAGCGGCTGCGCTCGCGTTTGAGGTGTCGCGTCCCGGCCATCAGAGCCCGCCGACCCCGGCAGATGCAGGGCTCAAGACTCCCTGATCTGCGACGCCGGAGAGAAACAGAAGCAGGAAGGCGACGGATTCCCGTCGCCCCGTTCTACTACTTGACTTCGCTGAACTTGCTCCTCGAGTTTCCGCAGATCGGGCACTTCTCCGGCGCTTGGCCCAGCACCGTATTCCCGCAGAGGCTGCAGACGAAGATCGCCGTGGCCGGCAGGTCCTTGCCCTCACCCGCCGCCCTGAATGCGTCAGAGTAGAGCCGGTGATGGATCTCCTCGACCGCCAGAGCGTTCCTGAACGACATCACCGCGCCCTTGTTGCCTTCCTTCTCGGCCTCGGCCAGGAAGGTCGGGTACATCTCCTTGAACTCGTACGCCTCGCCCTTCATGGCGGACTGCAAGTTCTCCGGCGTGCTCTTCACCCCGCCCAGCACATCCAGGTGGGCGTGCGCATGCACGGTCTCGGCCTCGGCGGCAGCGCGGAACAGCCGCGCCACCTGCTTGAGCCCATCCGCTTCTGCCTTCTTCGCGAAAGCAAGATAGGTGCGGTTCGCCTGGCTTTCGCCGGCGAAAGCAGAGCGCAGATTATCGGTGGTTGACATTGCGCCTCCCTTGTCTCATGCCCGGATACCCGGGCAGTGGCGAGTCGCGTTCGTCGCCCCTGCTGCCTCGCCTCCAGGCGACGCGCCGCCTTTGGTCGGATCGCGCATCAGACGCTCGAATTGTCACCCCGAGGGAGGCGCTATCCCGGGCTTCCGGCCGTGGAGGTCTCGGCCGCGGTCGGCAGATGAGGGCAGATCACCGGCTTGATCGCCATCCCTGCGCGCACTGTCTCCAGCGCCTCATTCGCGTGGTCGAGGTCGAACTTGTGTGTGATCAGGCTCTCCCAGCGAAACTGGTCATTGTAACGCTCGAGAATCTGTATCGACCGGTGGAGATGTGAGTAGTCGATGCCCCACACGCCCTTGATGTCGAGGTGCTTCTTGTTGATCTGCAGGTGCGGGTTGATCTCGACGGGGCCGTGGTCGGTGTACTGTCCCACGACCGCGTAGACTCCGTTATCGCGCACGAGATCGAGGCCCTCGGAGATCGCCGCGGGGTTGCCGCTCGCCTCGATGGCGACGTCTGCCCCCCGACCATCCGTCGCCTCCATCACCGCCGCGCGTCGGTCGCTGGCGGTCGTCCTTTCCACATCGAGCACGACGTCAGCGCCCATCCGTCGCGCCGCCTCCAGTCGCACCTCCGGCCCGCCGATAGCAATGACCCGGTATGCCCCGCGCAGTCGCGCGAGCGCGATCGCGCTCAGGCCCACCGGTCCGGTTCCCTGCACCAGCACCGTGTCCGCGAGTCGGATGTCGGACCGCTCGACCGCATGGAACGCCGTCGGTAGCCCGCACCCACCCCCTATCACCGCCTCGGGTGACAGTGACTCCGGAATCCGCACGATCCGCACGCCCGGCTTCAGGTAGACGTACTCGCTCCACCCGCCGAGCAGGCCATCATCCGCGCCATAGGTGATGCCGTACACCTTGCGATGTGGGCAGCGCGTCGTCGCCTTCGCCACCAGGCAGAACCAGCATGCCCCGCACGTGCCGTGCACATCGAGGAACGTCACCATTTCCCCGCCGCGGAACGTGCGCCCGTTCACATCCACCACCCGCCCCCGCACCTCCTCGATCACACCCACTGTCGCATGACCGGGGATCAGCGGATACGGCGTCTCCGCAAGCAGGCCCTGCTGAAGGTGCAAGTCCGTCCCGCACACCTCGCTGTACATCACGCGCAGCAACGCCGCGCCATCCTCGAGTTGCGGGCGAGAGAAGGAACGGACTTCGACGGGGCTATTGGGGGAAGGGATGACAGCCGCGCGGATCATAGCCCTCACTGCCACAACTTCCTGTCCAGTCCGCGGTATTGAATCGCCTCCGCCACGTGATGCAGCCCGATGGCCGCGGCGCCGTCGAGGTCGGCGATGGTTCGGCTCAGCTTCACCACCCGGTCAAACGCCCGCGCGCTGAGGCCAAGCTGATCGATCGCGCTGCTGAGGAACTTGCGCACCTCCTCATTGAGAGCGCAGTGCTTTTTGATGTCGCGCGGCCGCATGTGCGCATTACAGAAGATGCCATTTCCGCCAAATCGCTCGGCCTGCACCGCTCGCGCCTGCCCGACGCGCGCCCGGATCACCCCAGAGGTCTCGCCATCGCCCGTGCCCATGATTTCGTCTCGCATCAAGCGCGGCACTTCGATCTGGATATCCACGCGGTCGAGCAGCGGCCCGGAGATGCGCTGCAGATAGCCGCGGATCTTCGTCACCGGGCACGAGCAGCTTCGGGTCGCATCCATGTAGTAGCCGCACGGACACGGGTTCAGTGCCGCCACCAGCATCACCCGCGCCGGGAAGCTCGCCGCGCCCGCCACTCGACTGACGTTGACGACCCCCTCTTCGAGCGGTTGGCGCAGCGCCTCCAGCGCGTCCCGATTGAACTCTGGGAATTCGTCGAGGAACAGCACACCAAAGTGCGCCAGGGAGATCTCGCCCGGCTTCGGCACCGCGCCGCCCCCCGCAAGTCCGGCCGCGGAAATCGTGTGGTGAGGCGAGCGGAACGGGCGCGTGGTGACCAGCCCCTGATCTCGCGGCATCTTCCCGCTGATGCTGTAGATCTTCGTGACTTCCAGCGCCTCTTCCATGTTCAACGGCGGCAGGATGGTCGGCAGCCGCATCGCCAGCATCGTCTTGCCCGAGCCGGGAGGCCCGACCATGACCACGTTGTGGCCGCCGGCCGCGGCGCCCTCCAGCGCGCGCTTCACATGGGACTGGCCCTTTAGTCCTGTGAGACTCGCGGCCTCCTCGGCGCCGTTCTCCATCGAGCTGAAGGGGAGGTGAGCCATGGGGCGCAGGTTCCTAGTAGTTCTGTACGTGCTGG
>JBEKKD010000396.1:0-4554 GCA_050010895.1 Armatimonadota bacterium | reverse complement strand
GGCGCGAGGACCTGGAAGCGTTCCTGGTGCAACTCGCGAGGGCCGACGCTCCTCCACGGCCGGCACGAAGGAGGCGAGCATGAGCAAGGCCGAGAGGGTCGCGATGACTTCGCCGGATCTGATTGCTGACCAGATCGAGCGGTTGCGTGCGATCTTCAGGATCTGGCGGAGCAGGCGGAGCCGAGTGAGTGGGGACCACTCCAAGACCTCGGGGCGGCGGATGGGCTCTTCGCCAAGAACCGACTGTGGTTTGGGCCCAGCGTAGCTGCTGCCTTCGAGCGCGTGATACGCCAACTGGGGCTCTGCGCCTCTGCCAACCTCTCACTTGCGGGCACCCCGCAGCCGGGCGATCCGCGGTTCGAGGATGTTGTTATCGAGATGTCGGCAACAGTCGTCAGGGAAGTGGAGGAGTGCGAACAGGTCATCCAGCGGGCGCTCGGATTGCCCGCCAGCGAGTCGCTGCACCAGCGCCTCGCTGGTGAGGCGAGGCCAGACCCGAAAGCGTGATCACCTAGCAGTACCGAATGCAGGCCGGCGAGACGGGAGCCAGAGCCGGTGCGCGTGGGCGAGCACCATCTCCGCTGAGGAGCTTTGCCAAGCTCATCGCGTCGTCTCCGACAGCTCGCGCACCTTGCCCACGGATCGCCCCGTGAGCATGTCAGCGTGCGCACGCGGCCGCGAACGGCGCGTTGTGGGCGCCTGTGTCGGGCTTTGGGCCGCCGGCTGGGTCGTCCCTCGCCTTGTGCTGTTCGCGGCGTTGTCGCCGCGTGTGAAGCCGCACATGGACGTCTTCGGTAGAGGAAGCGGTTCGTGCCACGCAGGCAGCGCGGGGAGCGGCTTGAATCCCTGAAATTCGGAAACAGCAAACAGGCGGCGGCCACCCACACCCCCGGCCGACAGGAGGCAGGCCGTGCATCGCCTCCCAGTCCAAAGCCTACCTTCGCTGTGAAACATGATCTGATCGGGAATTGGTTCCGTGACGCCCGGGAACCTCAGACGGGCCCGCTTGGCGGGTCCGTCTGAGGTCTCGTCTGTGAGCGCATCCATCGCGGCGCGGTCCGGGGAGAGGCCTGTCAGTAAGCCGGCTTCGCCTCCTTCACCGCGCGTTTGTTGGCCTTCTGGTGTATGCGATGCTTGGCATGCCGCTTCACTGCCTTGTGTTTGTTGTGGTGCTTCATCGTGCCGTGGTGCTTCTTGCCCATGGACTTCTGGGCGCCCATCCGCCCCTTGGACACCACCGCGGCCCGCTGGCCCCGTGACTTCTGCATGGCCATCGGCCTTGATTTCGCAGGCATGGGTTTGGCGGTCGCAGCCTCGGTCGGCGCCGGCTGCGTCGTCCTGGCCTTCGGCTTGGCCGAAGCCTTCATACCCGCCGTCATGGGGGTCGGGGCGGTCTTGGTAACCGCCGGCTTTACCCACGCCTTGTCCTTCATCTTGGGCTCGGCCGCGAAGCTTCCGCCCACGATTCCCATGAGCATGCCGAGCAGTGCGCAGACGACCAGGAGCTTCCTCATCTGTTCCCTCCCGAGGTCTTGGTTCAGGCCATCGGCCCGATATCACGCTAGATGCTACCACACGTAGTTCTCAACCACCCTAACAGAAGCTGACGTCCGCGCCGATTCTTCGGCCGCGATCTTCAACGCTCTGGGGCTCAGTGCTGGAGCTCGCCGACACCGACCCCTTGCTGTCCGCGGGGTCTAGCACCGGCCCATCTCCTCATGGGTCTGGAAGCGCACTGACCCCGCGCAGTACACTCTGATGATGCGGGCGGCGCGGTGGCCATCCGAGCAGATGCAGTGACTGGGGGAAGGATCTCACGTGTCAACCGATAGACGTGGGCTTTGAGGCATCGGCTCTGTGTCCCCCGCGCTGGCACTGGGCCATGCGCTCCGCGGTTCTGTTCCTGCGCCGCGCCCGACCGCGGCCCTGAATCCCGCGTGGCGCGCAGTTCTCGGCTCTTCTGGGTGAGAAGGCCACAAATCGCCGGGATGCAGGCCAGTTCGCTCACAGCGGCAAGCATCGGGCCGAGGAGACGACCGCAGGGGCGCAGAAACGGCAGCGCGTGGGGTGGTATACACGCAGACTCCACGGGCACTCGCGATCCCTATGGTTCCCTGGAATATGGAATCCACAGCGCCCGCAACGAGTGGTGACTGAGTGCGTCCACGAGGCGCGGAAAGAGAGGAGACGATGGCAGAGAGCAAGCTGGACGCGGAAGCCAGAGAGCGGCTTATGCTGGAAAACGAGGGATGGCCCTCGGTACTCATCAAGGCCGTTCAGGATCAGCCATACGACTACGCTGTCTACATTGCGGGTGTGGGGGTGATCCGCTTCAGTGGCGCTGAGTATGCTGGCCGCGGATGGGTGCGCCTGATCGGCGATGTGCGCCTGATCGGCGACGACCAGGACCATGAGGAATCGTCGTTCCATAAGGGGCAGCGGCGAATATCCATGCCATTTCCGTGCCCGCGTGGGCTGGAGGTGGCAATCAGTCAGATCCTCTGGCTGGCCGATGCACCGGAGGGATCGTAGGGGGTCCAGCGATGAAGCCATTTCCACGATCGGTGTGGCACGTCGGTAGCCGCGGAACCGCGGATCTCGGGGTCACGAATACTCGTCCTGCCTGCCCGACTCTGCTCGGCCCTGCACCGCCATGTCACCCTGCCACCTGGATCCGGCCTCCGGGCTCGAATTCGTCAAACCGGCGCGGATAGCTTTTGCTGGCTTCGACTTCCTTACCCGACCGCTTCCGTCAACACTGACGGAACCGCTCCACCTCCGCCCGTGATCGACTGCTCCACAGCAACCTCGCCCCCGGCCGAGTGGCGGCTATTGAGGCGCGCCGTGGTTCGCACTACCGGGTCATGTCAGTCGGCATCCGGAACTGACCCACCCCGGACTGGGCAGATCAGTTCATCTTGGTCTCTGGATTCCCCGTCTCGGTCGTCCAGCTTCCGCCCCTCGTGGGTCAAGTCGCCACGCCGATCCCGCCTCTATTGAGGCCTGCAAAATCGGAGTGGGCCCAGAACGCCTCACAACTGCCCTGGAAGGGCTCTGCAAGCCCCAACCCAACTCACTGTAATAGGCGGACCTCAATAGGTGGGTCACGCCGGCACGCCAATCCACAGCCGCGCGCAACCGACAGCCTGGGTCGGCCGTCTCCCGGCTTCTATGGCCAACGGACCCGCTCAGATGGCGCGTCTCCCCTGCAAGAGGTTGATCACGATCACGATGAGGGCCACCACCAACAGGATGTGGATGAGCCCTCCGCCGATGGGGAACGCAAACCATCCAAGCAGCCACAGGATCAGCAGAATCGCAGCGACCGTCCACAACATACGACGCCTCCTTTCGGAATGCTCCGGCTGGTTGCCAGCTGGTAGCATCCGCATCAGTGCAGGAGCGGTCCCCATCTCTCGTCTCGGCAACTGGGTGACGTGCTGAACCACCTGCACGTACCGATGTTTCCGGCGCGCCGCTCGACTCAGGCGGTCGACGCAACCGCCTCAGGGCTTCCGACCGCGCTCACTCACAATGGCGGCTACTTGCCCGCACCCCCGCTCTGGTCGGGCGTTGCCGGAGCAGCAGCCGGTGCGCCAGCCGCGCCGGAAGCCCCGGCTGCGCCAGCGGACCCAGCCGCTCCAGCAGCCCCGGCTGCGCCGGCAGTTCCAGTCTCACCGGTAGTCCCAGCCGCGCCGGTAGTCCCAGCCGCTCCGGTGGTCCCAGCCGTCCCGGACGTTCCTGCGGGCCCCGGAGTTCCTGCCTGTCCCTGTTGTCCTTGCTGGCCGCGCGGTCCCTGACTCGGCACCACAACTGTCGTCGAGGGCGCCTGTTGGCTCTGGTTGCTGGCCGGCTGTATGAACCCGAACCAGGCCACCAGGGCAACAACTGCAACCACCACCACCATCATCATCAGGAACCACATCGACATGTACCAAGCCTCTTCGGAAGCTCTCATCGCTCTCTCCTTGCCAGAGCAGCGGTGCCACAATCTTCCGCTACGTCTGCTCAACTCGCAGCCATTATGCTATGGAGCAAGTAAGCGGTGTCAGTCATCTTGTGAATCCTGGCATACATTTCATGGAATGTAGGTTCAGTTCGACAAAAAGACACTCTGGTAGAACCCACGGATCATGCTTGCGGCGGTCAACGGTTGTTCATGTGTACCTGACCGATGCCGCGAGCGCGTCCAGCTCCCCCCCCACGACCACCGGCAGCCTGCCCACGGACTTGGCATGATCCGCCGGCGAGAGCCGCGACGGAATCTCACCCTTGGGGCGGCGCCAACGCGGCGAATGCCCCCGCCAGCTTCCCTACCGCCGCCTGCTTTGTCCGCGTGTCCGAGTGCAGGTAGCGGGCCGTGGTCTGCAGATCGGCGTGGCCGAGGAGTTCCTGCACGGTTCGCACGTCCACGCCACTGCGGATGAGGTGAGTGGCGAAGGTGTGGCGGAGGCGGTGGGGGGTGATGTGCTCCTCGCCGAGGCCGGCGCGCTGGAGTACATGCTGCAGCATGCGGCCGGCGACGCGCGCATGGAGGGGATGGCCACCGACGCG
>JBEKKD010000395.1:0-4569 GCA_050010895.1 Armatimonadota bacterium | reverse complement strand
GACGGATTGTCAGTCACTCTCAGCCCAGTGTCCTTCTCGGCACGCGCTCCGTCGTGGCCCGCTGCGTGCATATGAACGCGCGCATGCGGGCACTCATGTAACATCGCAGGAAGGAGTCTCTTCGCCCCTGCGGAAGTCTATAATCCGCGTGCCCGCTCTGAGGGACCTGCCTGAACCGGTGATCCTCGTGGACTATCGGGCCCAAGTCTGAAGATGGGGGTGTGCGATGGAACACCAGGCACAGAGGCGAATGACTCCCCTGCATTTCGCCGCGGGAGCCGGCAGCGTCAAGGCCGTCGCGTCCATCCTGGAGCAGGGGGTCGATGTGAACACCCCTGCCGAGCACGATTGGACGCCATTGCACTTCGCCGCTGCATGGGGCCGCCAGTCTGTTGTCGAGCTGCTCCTCTCTCGGGGCGCCGACGTTGACGCGCGTACCGCCCACGGCCAGACTCCTCTGGGAGTTGCAGTGCGATATGGCAGAGGAGGCGTCGCGGAACTCCTGGGCCAGCGCTCGGATCCTCCCGGAATCCAGTAGTACCCTCGTTTCAGCCCGCTGCCGCCGCTGATGTCGGACTGTGCCCGCCCGCGATTGGCGGCAGCATCGATATTGGAGATCCCGCCGAAAACCTACACTGAACCTACACCCCTGCCACCCCTAGAGAGACCGACCGGAGCACAGGAGGCACTGCCTCCTGTGCAGAAAGCCCTATGCACACATGGGCCGCACCGGGCGGCCGGGAACGAGAGGGCCGTGGCGCGCTATCTTGTGACTGGCGGTGCAGGATTCATCGGGTCTCACATTGTCGGACGCTTGGTCGAGCTGGGCGAGACCGTCACGGTGCTGGACAACCTGAGCACCGGAAAGGCTCAGAACCTGGACCCGTGGCGACGGCAAATCACCTTTGTCGAGGCGGATATCCGGGACCTGGACGCGGTGCGCCGCGTGTGCGAAGGTGTGGACTTCGTACTGCACCAGGCCGCCCTTCCATCAGTCCCGCGGTCAGTCGCAGATCCCGTGACCAGCAATGAAGTCAATGTCTCTGGCACGCTGAACGTCCTGGTAGCGGCCAGAGATGCGGGCGCGAAGCGCGTGGTCTACGCCGGCTCCTCGTCGGCCTATGGTGACACCCCGACCCTGCCGAAGAGAGAGGATATGCCAGCGTCGCCGTTGTCACCGTATGCCATCTCGAAGTACACAGGCGAGCTGTACTGCCAGGTCTTCGCGCGTCTCTATGGCATCGAGACGGTGGTGCTCAGGTACTTCAACGTGTTCGGCCCCAGGCAAGACCCCGCCTCGCAGTATGCCGCTGTCATCCCGAAGTTCATCGCGGCGCTGCGGCGCGGCGATGCCCCCACCATCTTCGGTGATGGCGAGCAATCGCGTGACTTCACCTATGTCGCCAATGTGGTGGAGGCCAACCTGCGGGCCTGCACAGCCCCCTCCGTTTCCGGCATGGTCTTCAATGTCGCCTGTGGTCACCGCACGACCCTGAACGACCTCGTCCGCATGCTCCAGCAGATCCTTCGCGTCGGCCTCGGGCCCGTGCACGAGGCCCCGCGGGGTGGCGACGTCCGGCACTCGCTGGCCGACATCAATAGAGCCGAAGAGCTTCTCGGGTACAGCGTGCTTGTATCTCTTGAGGAAGGTCTTGCCCGAACCATCGAGAGTTCGGCGCCTCCTACTATATCCTAGCAGTATCAGACGCGGCTGTCGTTCAGCGAGGGTGACTGAGAACAGTCACCCAACCCGCCGAGCCGTGCAAGCCGCGCGCCTTGGCCAAATCGCATCAGCCTGACCCTCTTGGTGATATCCGCCCTGGCGAACGCCCATCGTCGTTCCGAGTCGGCGAATCCGAAGTAGCGTGCGGTCGCCATCGAGCGTATGTGTCCCATGGCGCGCATGAGGGCGGTTGTTGAGATGCCGGCCCTGTCAGACCACTGCTCTCCCTCTGCTGCCATCAGCCCGAATCCGCTCCCTTGGGCATTGCGCAGGTACGCAGTGATCTCGAAGGCGGACAATGCCAAGCCGCCTGGCGCCTGCAATAGAGTAGCTCTGGCGGATGCTTGAGAACCTGCCGGGATGCTCTTTCGACGAGATGCTGGACGGAGCGCAGCAGCCCCTAACAGAGCACTCTGACGTGCAGTGGGACTATGGAATAACCATTGGGGCGGCTGTACCCGGTCATGAGCGACCGGCGAAGTAACTCGCATAGGGCTGTGTGAAGTCTTGGCGTGTCGGTCGCGGGCCGACCGCCGGGCAAGTGAATAGGGGATGCTGCGTCGGGGCTGGGGAGTCACCGGCGCTGCTCTGTTGCACGGCCCTCGACCAGGCGGCGGAGAAGGCGGAACGCAACTCATGGTAGTAGAGGCGCGGGCCTCCGGTCCTTGTCCGCAGGTCCAGAAGCATCGGCCGTCGGGCCGAGTCTCACGTTGGTGCGGGAGTTTTCCTACCGGGATTTTCACTGTGGTCGCCATCGCGCTACTCGCGTGCGCTCCAGCGCTGGCGATGACGCCTGCCGGCACAGTGATTCCGAACACTGCGACCTGCACCTATGGTGGCGGATCGGTTAGTTCGAACTCGGTGAATGTCACTGTTTCGCAGGTTGGCGGATGCCAGGTGACTCCCGGGAGCGGTGCGCAGTCAGGCGTGGCAGGTGGTGTCGTTTACCTACCTGTGGTAGTGACCAACACGGGGAACGGCAGCGATACCTTCTCTCTGGGGACTTCCTCCACGGCGGGATGGTCGGTCCTGATCTACCGGGACGACAACGGCGACGGACTGCACCAGGCTGGCGAGACGACGGTCCTCACGAGCACTGGACCCCTCGCCATGGGCGGTCAGGCTGCGTGTATGCTCGCGGTGAGTTTGCCGGCCGGGCTGGCCGGGAGTAACAGCGTAACGCTGACCGCGCGCTCCGGCTATGACACGCAGTGTCTCGCCACCGCGACGTTCGTGGTAGGGTCAGTCGTGCCGGTCTCCGCCAACTTCAGCGGTTCCCCCACGAGTGGGCCGGCCCCGCTCACGGTGACCTTCACGGACACGTCTTCTGGCAGTCCCACCGCGTGGTCCTGGAGCTTCGGCGACGGAGGCACGTCGACCAAACAGAACCCGAGCCACACCTACAGCGCTGCCGGGACCTACACGGTCGCACTGACCGCGAGCAGTGCCGGCGGCCCGAACACGAAGACCGTCGCGGGTTGTGTCACCGTATCGGTGGCCCCTCCTGTTGCCAGCTTCAGCGCGTCGCCGACGAACGGATCGGCGCCGCTCACGGTGGCCTTCACGGATAGTTCTTCGGGCAGTCCCACTGCGTGGTCATGGAGCTTCGGCGACGGCGCGACTTCATCCCAACAGAATCCCAGCCACACCTACAGCGCTCCCGGAACCTACACGGTAGCACTGACTGCGAGCAGCGCCGGCGGCCAGAACACCAAGACCACTCCGAGCTGCGTCACTGTGACGGTAGCCCCTCCTGCCGCCAACTTCAGCGCCTCTCCCACGAGTGGGCCGGCCCCGCTCACGGTGGCCTTCACGGATACGTCTTCGGGCAGTCCCACTAGTTGGTCGTGGAGCTTCGGCGACGGGGGCACTTCCTCCCAACAGAACCCGAGCCACACATACAGCGCTGCCGGGACTTACACGGTCGCACTGACCGCGAGTAATGCTGGCGGCCCGAACACGAAGACCATCGCGGGTTGCATCGCCGTAACGGCGGCCCCTCCTGCTGCCAGCTTCAGCGCCTCTCCCACGAGTGGGCCGGCCCCGCTCACGGTGGCCTTCACGGATACGTCTTCGGGCAGCCCCACTGCGTGGTCCTGGAGCTTCGGCGACGGAAGCACCTCCTCCCAACAGAATCCGAGCCACGCGTACAGCGCTGGCGGGACCTACACGGTCGCACTGACTGCGAGCAACGCCGGCGGCCAGAACACCAAAACCATCGGTGGTTGCATCAGTGTATCGGCGGCCCCTCCTGCTGCCAACTTCAGCGCCACCCCCACAAGTGGGCCCGCGCCGCTTACGGTGGCCTTCACGGATACGTCTTCTGGCAGCCCCACCGCTTGGTCCTGGAGCTTCGGCGACGGGGCCACGTCGTCCAAACAGAACCCGAGCCACACCTACAGCGCTGCCGGCACCTACACGGTGGCACTGACCGCGAGCAGCGCCGGCGGCCAGAACACCAAGACCACTCCGAGCTGCGTGAGTGTGGGGGGGGCCGCGCCTGTTGCTAGCTTCAGTGCCTCGCCGACGAGCGGGCCGGCGCCGCTCACGGTGGCCTTCACTGACACGTCTTCTGGCAGCCCCACGGCTTGGTCCTGGAGCTTCGGCGACGGAAGCACCTCCTCCCAACAGAACCCCAGCCACACCTACAGCGCTGCCGGAACCTACACGGTAGCACTGACTGCGAGCAATGCCGGTGGCCAGAATGCCGTCACCAAGAGTGGATGCATCTCGGTCTCAGCAGGCAGTCTCGCGGCCAGCTTCAGCGCGTCGCCCAGGACCGGGAAGCCACCCTTAGGTGTGAGCTTCACCGATCACTCCAGTGGCAAGCCGACCGGCTGGGCCTG
>JBEKKD010000394.1:0-4586 GCA_050010895.1 Armatimonadota bacterium | reverse complement strand
TTCAACCAACGAGGAGAGTCGGCATCCGCTTGGGTCATACGCCGCGAACTCGGCGCCGGCGCTGCGGCACTCGGGAGGGCCGACGTCGTGCCGACGCTCGGAGTAGTCTGTGGTTTCATCAACGGGCCTGTTAGGGTCCAGCAGATGATAGGCCCATGTCTCTATAGAGTACTTCGGAGCGAAGATGGCTATGTGCTCATTCGCACCTCTGGCGTCTCTACCATCCTCCCTCAGCCTCTTGTCGAGGTCAAGATAGGCGCTGGGCTGGTTCGGCGCGTCCTGGTCGATCATCACGAGGAGCGCGAGAGTCTCCGACTGGTTGATCTTGCAGTAGCGCCTGTGCTTACGTACCTCAGGGACATAGTTCTTTTGCACGGATGCCTTGCCGCGGCCCGCTTCTGGCGCGGGCCGGATCCTCCGGTTGTTGTACCCCTTGTTCGCTAAGTATGCACGTAAGAATGAGTCGTGTGCCCGGTCTTCATACAGCAGGACGATCTTCACCTGCCTCTTTCTCATTCCCAGCCTCGTGCGACCATTTCAGACGGAGTCAAGGTTCCGTCTCCTGTCTCTGCCTCGAAGTGCTTGACCCTAACCGGCCCGTTCTTTTCTCGTTCGAACAGTAGCCCACAGGAGGGGGCAAGGTAGTTAATCAGCTCGGGGTGATGAGAGATCAGGAGCGACTGCGACCTGTTGGCCTCCACGGCATCTTTCAGGTTCAACAGCCAAGGCTGGATCTCTGCCAGAGCCAGGAAGTTGTCCGGTTCGTCCAGACAGAGCGTCATGTCAGGGTCGCGCCTCAGCACCTCCAGGAGGGTGTAGAGGATGATCAGTGCGCGTTCGCCCTCAGAGAGCTCGCGGAAGCCAAGTTGTATGAACTTCGGCTTGCCGCGCTCCTCGCTGACGCCGAGACTCAGAAACAGGTGTTGCACCTCTTCTCCCGTGAGGTTGAGGCCACTGAAGTCCTCATAGAGCTCCCTGAGCGATTCGCGAAGGCCGACGATAGCACTCATATCGGGCAATATGCGGTGCCGATACCATGCAACGAAGTTCCCCGCGTTTGCGCCCAGGGTTGGGTCCGCAGCCTCTGCCATGGGCTGGACGTTCAGCGGGTCGATCTGCAGGCACATCAGGCATTCCCTGAACCACCACCGCAGCCAGACCAGCTTGGAGCTACTATGCTCAAGGAAAGGAATGCCGGACTGAGTCCAGCTTCCCGTCATGACCGGCCCCTCGGAGTGATCATCTCCGAAGAGGTGTATCCTGCCTAGCCCAGCGCGGTATACTGGGTTCCCGTCATAGGTGACGCTTTCGAGCTGTATGCGCCGTTCGCCCGTGCCTGCCTCATGGCGCACCTCCAGCCGATACTGGTAGACCCCGCCATTCCCCTCGATCTCCAGCTCGAAGGTCTGGACATCGCGCTTCTGCCAGCGGGTCAGGGTCGTGCTCTTGAAGATACTGATGGGCGATGTTCCGGTGACGACGTCCTGCAGGTTCCTCAGCACCTCGAAGATAGCACTCTTGCCGCTGCCATTGAGCCCAAGAATGAGGTTGATGTGATCGAACGTGCACTCAAAGTTCGAGAGGCATTTGTAATTATCCACGTAGAGCCGCTTTATCATTTCGCTCCTCCGTCTCAGGCTACGGTGGCCCGCATACCCATATTAGTGCTGCACCATCGCTGCGTAAAGCATCCGCGTCCTGGCCGGCCGGATCAGAGCCGACAAGACTCCGGATCCACGCGTGCCTACGAGTCCATATAGCAGCAGACTATGCCTACGCGTTCTCTTGGTCCGGCTCGGCCTGAAACAGCTCCGGCCAGAAGTGGAGCGAGATGACTTTGATGACTCCAGCGAGGGGGACGGCGATGATGACGCCGAGGAAGCCGAAGAGCGCGCCGCCCGCGAGGATGGCGAAGATGACCACCAGCGGGTGGACGCCGACCCGGCGCCCGACGATGCGGGGGTAGAGAATGTAGTCAGAGATCACGTTGCCGGCGACCATGATTGCCAGCACGATCACTATGAATCCCAGATGCTTGCCGGTGGAGGCCATCACCAGGCCGGAAATGATGACCGCGGAGGGGTAACCGACATACGGGATCACGTAGAACACCCCGGTCATGATTCCAAGCAGCACAGAGAAAGGAACGCGTGCGGCGGTGAGCACGATGCAGGCGTAGAGTGCGACGATGCCGGCCATGATAGCCATGCCGAAGAGGAAATTCCCGGCGACCTGGTTGATGTCGCGGAGGATCTTCCGCATCGGTCCCCGCTGGCATTCCGGCAGCACCAGCATGGCCTGCCGGCCGAGGTCGTGGTAATCGCGGAGCAGCCAGAAGGCGACGATCGGCGAGATGACGAGCAGCGAGACGATGACGAGGGAGCGATTGAGCAGATCCACGCTCTGCTGGAGCAGCGAAAGCCCGTAGGCCTGGGCTCTATCACCGACTTCGGCGAAGGCGGCGCGCACGTCATTGGGCACGAGGCCCACAAGCTGTCCCCAGACCTCGGCGGCCCGACGAGCCTGGCCGATCAGCTCTTTGGCCTTCACGGTGTAGGCGGGGTAGTCCGCGCTCAGGTTCTGCGCCTCCACTGCAAGCGCGGGCAGCACCAGCAGGGCGGCGACGATGAAGATGAGGAGGAACGCGCTGAAGACGATGGCGATGGCGTGGATGCGCTTGACGCCGCGGCGCTGAAGGCGATCTATTCCCGGATTCAGCAGGTAGGCGATGATCGCTCCTATGATGAACGGGAGCAGGATGTTGCGGACCCGATAGAGCACCGAGAGCGAGATGAGCGCGGCGGCCAGCGCCAGCAGCCAGCGCGGCCACACCAGCAGCGCCTGCTCCGGGCTTTCGCCCTCGCCGAGCCCGGCCATGCGCCGCATGGTCGCGGCGTAGATCACGATGACCAGGTAGGCGACGGCGAAGACGATCGTAATGATGATGAGGGCAGCAGAAACGTCCACCCGCTCCTCCGCTGGGAAGTGCGCTGTTGCCTGAGAATACCGCAGAATGGGGAGAGGGTACAAGGGAAGGGCGGGAACAGCGGGGTCACCACGAAGACACGAAGGCATGGAGGAAGCGGCTGGGGCGCTTGGGTGCCGCCGATATCTCGTTCTGCCCGACCGCGCAAATGGGATACTCAAAGGAGTGGCGTCCGCGGGCGGACGCCGATCACGGCATGGTAACGGCGTGATCCCTTCGACTTCGCTCAGGGCAGGCTCTTCGCTGCGCTCAGGATGACAAGGGGGGTGGTTTCGGGATTGGAGATCCCGAAACACCAACGGAAACGGCGAGATTGCCACGCGCGGTGAGCCCCTGGCGGGCCTCACCGGCTCGCAATGACAGCAGTAGGGCTGCCGCGTTGAGGTCGCTTGCAGCGACCGAGACTCGGGGCCGCCGCCCAGCAGAAACAACCGCCTCGCTAGACGTTCTCCTGTTTCCGCACCAGTTCTCTCAGCCGCTCGATGGCGCGGTGCTGGAGGCGGGAGACGTGCATCTGTGAGATCTTCATCCGGTGGGCGACTTCGGTCTGGGAGAGATTGCGGAAGAAGCGCAGTTGGATGATCTCGCGCTCGCGCGCAGGAAGCGAGTTTACGGCTTCGGCCAGACGGCTGCGGCGCTCGAAGCGCTCCATCTCCGCGTCCACCTCACCGACGTAGTCGGCAAGCACGGCGTGCGAGTCGCCCGAGTCCTCGCCCAGCGCGGTATCGAGTGATGGTAACTGGTAGAGATCGCCCAACTCCACCGCTTCGAGGGCCTCGTCTTCGCTGACCCTGAGCCGGTCCGCCAGCTCGATGATGGTGGGGGCGCGGTTCAGCTCCTGGGTCAAATGATCGGCGGCCTTGGTGGCGGCGAGGCTGAGTTCCTGGAGCCGCCGCGGCACCTTGATGGCCCACCCCCGGTCGCGGAAGTAGCGCCTGATCTCGCCGACGATGGTCGGCGTGGCGTAGGTGGCGAAGCGAATTCCCCTGTTGGGGTCGAACCGGTCGATGGCGTTGATCAGGCCGATCATGCCGACCTGCGTCAGGTCTTCGAGCGGCTCGCCGCGGTTGGCGAACTTGCGCGCGAGGTAGCGCACGAGATTCATGTGCGCGAGGATGAGCTTCTCGCGCACTGCCGGCGAGCGCTCCCGCTGGTATTCCGCGAACAACTCCGGGGTGGCCGCGTCGCGGCCGCCGGACTTGGCAGGGGCCAGCACCTCCTCGGGCACCTCGGCGACCTCTTCCTCAGCGGGCTCCTCAGGCAGCCCTGCATCGTCGGAAGGGTCCTCGTCGGCCGCTATATCTCCATCATCAGGTCGAGCTTTTGCCTTCACTTCGGATTCCGGTACTTTACCATTCGCACGCGAGTGCCTCCGGCTTCCGGGTCGCACTTGATCTCGAGTTCGTCCATCAATGATCGAATGACGAGCAATCCCAGTCCGCCAATCGTCTCATCTTCGACATTCGCCGGAAATACTTGAGCTGGATCAAAGCCGGGGCCGTTGTCTATGACCTCCATCACGAGCTGTTCTTCGTGCAGCGAGAACAGCAGTAAGATCTCCGGGCACTGCTCCCCCACGTGCTCGATGGCGTTCGTGCAG
>JBEKKD010000393.1:0-4597 GCA_050010895.1 Armatimonadota bacterium | reverse complement strand
TGCTCGAAGGGAGGGAATCGATCGTAGTCGGTGAGGTACATCTGAACGGCGGTGGCGATGTTCTTCACATTGGAAAGGCACTGAATCTTGCGCGCCGATTCACGCGCGCGCGCGAACACAGGGAACAGCATCGCTGCAAGAATCGCGATGATCGCGATCACGACGAGCAACTCTATCAGGGTGAAACCGGTCTTTCGCTTCATCAACATAGGGTCTCCACTCTTAGCGGCAGGCTGCCCATCCTGCGGGAACAGCCGTCGTGATTCTCCTCATCACCTCCTTCGCACCCGATGCGATCAGAGCCAGTCCAACGCGCTCGCAGGCCGGGCAGATATAGAAAGCGTAGCACTCCCGCGTGGCGGCGTCAACTCGCTCATCCGTCGGCAGAACGCACAGGACCGAGGGCTGGCGTAGGCTACCCCGGCGCGCTGAGCCGGAAAGTATCCATCACGATGGCCTGGTCCACTTCGCCGTACGCGTTGTCCCAGCCCCGGTGGCTGAAGACGAAGATGCGCCCGTCATCGGTCTGGACGCTGCGCGGGTAGTAGCAAGAGGAGTAGGGCTCCCCCAGACCGGGGAAATCCAGCGGGTGCCAGGTGTCGTCAGTGTCGGCCGTCCAGTGAACACCGTCGGTGGCGATGTGCAACACGACGCCTTCGCGGGTGGCCAGCAGTTCGGGGTGGCCCGAGTGTGCCAGGGGTGACGGCCCATACTCCGCCAGAACCCAGCCACTGCCCCTCTTCTGCAGGAGGCCCTGCCAGCGGATTTCTCGGGACGGGTGTTGCGGGTCGTCCCGGCGGGCCACGAACAGGAGGTTGCCACTGGGCAGCTCCGCCGCGTCCCACTCATTCCAGGCCCCCGGCTCGCGATAGGCCTCCGGCACCCGCTCCAGGCTCGAAACCCAGGTCTGCCCCTCATCACGCGAGGTCAGTAGCACCGGCTCGCCCGCCGGATCCCGGGGCCGAGGCCTGGAGACCCCGGTGGCGATCAGCCGCCCGTCGTGAAGGCGTCGGACGCGGGTGATGCAGTCGCCGTAGTCGCCCAGGTACTCCCCCGGCCTGCGGGGCTCCGGCGCGAGCACTGGCTCGCTCCACGTCTTCCCCAGGTCGCGCGAGCGCTGGAAGAAGATCCGCCTCGGGAGGCCAGCCGCCAGCGGGAGCTGGGACCCATCCACCGCGCGCAGGAGCGATCCGTCCCGGAGACCGATATGTGAGCCTCCCCAGACGGCCCGGTCGAGAGGCCCCAGGAAGGCGTCTTCGGCGACCGTCTGCCACGTGGCGCCTCCGTCAGTCGAGCGCAGGTAGACGTTGGCCAAGCGCAGCCCGGTGAAGTCCCTTCCCGCAGGCAGATCGCCCATTCCCATCTTCTTCAGCAGTTCGAGCGAACGGGGCCGGCCCTCGATGGGGCCTGTCGCCTGCTTGAAATGGACCATCAGGCTCTTGTCCGGCATGATCCAAGCCCCTACCCAACAGGTGTAGCCTGGCATCTGAGGCGAGTGGTAGATGATGCGCCGCGAGTAGTCCGCTGCCACCAGGGCTTTTCCTCTTGCTGGCGGCACGACAGTCGTCCGGGAGGCACCCGTGGAAAGCGGAGCGCTGAGAGCAGACAGCATCCCCAAGGCGAGCAGCACGGGCAAGCGCACGGCGTTTGCTCCTCCGGAAACGGACAGTGGCATGTTGCCCCGTCTTGTAGCACACACCGGCGGCCACGGCAAGCGGCCTCCCCCACCGCGGCCGACTGATAGCAATGGGAGGCCGCGAGCGTCTCGGGCTGGGCTGGCTCCTTCGTCGGCCGCTAGAGCGCCCTGCTGCCACAGCAGTCAAGCAGCTACAGGGATGCCAGGAGCGCGAACACATCTTCGGCTGTGAGCACCGGGCTCTTTCCTCACCTTCCGGCGTGCGCCGGGATACGATCAGATTCGCTTGGTCATTCGACACGCGGCGCCGCGAGTTCCCGCGACGCGGGATCCCTAACTAGAGGTGACCAGCAAGCACCTTGCACGTTGACGCACAGGTCCCCTACCCCCAACCCGTGTCCAGTAATCGGCAATATCGGACCCATGTAGGCGCCAGAGACGAGCGTCGCGAGAGATCGACTCCTGGAGCGAGGCGCAATGACCTTTCGCACAACCGGCTTGTCCTCACTTCGGGCTCCTCGTATACTGGATCATCCGCTCCCTGGGAGGCCCTCGATGCGGTGGATGCTCATCTCGTTTGCCGTGCTGCTGGTGGCCAGAGTCAACGCCGCTGCCGCCATCCTCCCCGATCAGCCCGTCATGCGCCTGGACGAGATCGGCATCTACGACGTCGGCTACGCCTACCGCGGACAGCCCGAGCAGCTGTTCCCCGCTGGCTGGTCAGGCTTCTCTGAAGAGACCGGGGTGTGGTGCCAGGACGCTGGCGTGCAGCACGGGAAGTCGGCCTTCCTGCTGCACTGCCCGTGGCGTAATGGCACCGGGATCGCGTTTCAGCAGTTCCACTTCGCGCTACCGGCCGCGTCGCGCATCCTGGTGCGGGGGGCGACGGCGCTCCGGCAGGATGCTATTGGCAAGTCCGACGGCGTCACGTTCCGCCTTCTGGTCAACGGCCGCCTGCTCCTGGAGACCCACCGCACCGACGCCGATTGGCAGCCCTTCGAGTATGACCTGACCGCGTTCGCCGGCACGGCTATGACGCTGCGGTTCGAAACCGATCCTGGTCCTCGCAACGATCCCTCCTTCGACTTCTCGCTCTGGGGCGACCGCGAGCTGGTGCTCGAGGGCTACCAGCCGCCTGCGCTGGCCCATCCCTCGCCTGTGCCACTCTCCCTGGAGGCTCTTCCCTCGACGAGCAGCGCTGTCGCCCCGTCGGGCGGCTTCGCAGGGAAGACGACGACCCAGATCCGTGACGATGTCGCCATCCTCCGGTATGAGGGGCCGGATGGGGAACTCACCTATCGCTGGCAGCGCCCGCAGGACGCCCACGACCCGCTGTTCGGTCGCATCGAACTGCTCGCGCAGATGCGGGGTGACCAGCCCGTTCGCCTGCCCCTTGCGGCCGCCGCGGAGGCGTTCTGGACGCAGCCCGCACAGGCGCTGTCGAGCCGGTGGGAGCCCGCGCCCGATGGCGTGCGATGCGTGCGCACGTTCCGCGTCGGCGGAGAAACTGCCACCCTCATGCTGGCGGGGCGACTGGCCGGCAAGAGCCTGGTGCTCGACGTCGACTGCGATCAGCCGGTGCTGCGCGCGGTCGAGTTCGGCGGCTGGGGGCCGGCGCTCCGACGGCGTTCCGTGCCCGTCCCCTACTATTCGGGCCAGGTGGACTACCTGCCCGCTGAGGACCTGTTCACCAACGCCTTTCTGGATTGGACCGCCTCCTCGGCCAGCTCTCATGAGAGTGGCCCCCGCGCGGTGTACGATCCACTCACCGACGGCACCCGCCACCTCCTGCACGAGTCCGCTCTTTACACCGCCTCCTGGCACCTCGTGGAAGTGCTCCCGAACCTCCCGAACCCGCCCTCCCCCTATCGCGCGGAGCTCGGCTCGCGGCTGGTGCTCGATATCTGGGGCGGCCGCTTTCGCGATATCGAGGCCAGCCTCCGGCGCTGGGCCGATTACGGGATACGCGACGCGGTGGTGCTGCTTCACGTGTGGCAGCGCAGCGGCTACGACAATGCCCTCCCGGCGCTCGTGCCGGCGAACGCGGAGCTCGGTGGAGACGCGGATCTGAAGGCATTGATCGCCACCGGCACGGGTCTTGGGTACCGGATGGCGCTCCACGAGAACTACGTGGACTACTACCCGAACTACGATCTCTTCCGTGAGGACGACATCGCGCTCGATCCGGCTGGCACACGCGTTCCCGCCTGGTACAACCCGGATACCAAGGTCCAGTCCTTCGCGGAGAAACCGACCGCCATCCTCCGACTCGCCGCCACCCAGTCACCCGAGATTCACCGCCGCTATGGCACGAACGCTTGCTATCTGGACGTCCACTCCGCGGTCCCGCCGTGGTTCCACGTGGATGCACGAGCTGGCGAACCGGGCGCGGGCACCTTCCGGCAGGTGTGGGATGTCCATCGGAAGCTCTGGGAGTACGAGCGTCAGACACACCAGGGGCCGGTGTTCGGCGAAGGTAGCGATCACTGGTACTGGAGCGGCTACCTGGACGGCGTGGAAGCTCAGTTCGGCCAGGGCTGGCCCGAGCGCGCCGGCCGCCAGGCGCCGCTGCTGGTGGACTTCGACCTGCTCAAGGTCCATCCACTGCAGCTCAACCACGGCATGGGCTATTTCGAGCGGTGGTCCGACGGGGAGGAGGGCGGTGGTGCGCCGCCTGTGGTGCTCCTGGACCAGTACCGCATGCAGGAGCTGGCCTTCGGCCACGCCGGTTTCCCCATCCTCGAGGGCGACGATCCTCTCCCGCGCATCTGGCTCGACCAGTACCTGCTGACTCCCGTGACGGCGCGCGACGCTACCGCCCGGCCGGTGGAGATCCAGTATCAGGTGGGAGAGCGGTGGGTCGATAGCACCGCCGCGGCGAAGGCGGGCATGTGGGATCGCGTGCGCATTCGCTACGACAGCGGACTGACGGTGACTGCCAACGGCCGCGAGGCGGCCCTG
>JBEKKD010000392.1:0-4606 GCA_050010895.1 Armatimonadota bacterium | reverse complement strand
ATCGCAGTCCCGTGCTTGTCCTCGGGGACGCGATGCTGGGGCAGATGATGGAGCCGATGGTGCTCCCCGAAGGTGTGGTGGACCCCGCCATGCTCGCGCGGAAAGAGTGGGCGACTGATGGCGCGAGGGGGCGAAAGCGCAACATCATCAACTCGCTCTACATCCACGCGCCCGACCTCGAGCAGGTCAATCTGCGGATGCAGAAGCGCTATCAGGAGGCGGCGGAGCGCGAAGTGAGATGCGGGACGGAAAACCTCGAGGACGCGGACATCGCTGTGGTCGCATATGGCACTGCGGCGCGGATAGCCGTCAGCGCAGTCGAGCAGGCGCGGGCGAAGGGCATCAGGGCCGGGCTGTTCCGACCCATCAGCTTGTTCCCCTTCCCTCAGAACGAGATCGCTGCGATCGCCGATCGCGTGAAGGCGTTCCTCGTCGTCGAACTCAGTCTCGGGCAGATGGTGGAGGACGTGCAGAGACTTGTGGCGGGGAAACGGCCGGTCGAGTTCTTCGGGCGGACGGGCGGCGTGCTGATCACGCCTACGGAGGTGCGGGAGGCGATCGAGCGGCTTGCGGCGGAGGCGAAGTCATGACAGATGTCAGCGTAGGCCAGCACGTTGTGTTCGAGCGGCCGCAGGCTCTCGAACCGGTGCGGATGCACTACTGCCCGGGCTGCACGCACGGCCTGACCCACCGGCTCGTGGCGCAGATGTTGGACGAGTTCGACCTGGTGGACAAGGCGGTAGGGCTGGCGCCGGTCGGCTGCGCGGTGTTCGCGTACGACTACTTCGCCTGCGACATGGTGGAGGCGGCGCACGGTCGGGCGCCGGCGGTGGCGACGGGCATCAAACGGGTGCGGCCGGACCTGTTCGTGTTCACCTACCAGGGCGATGGCGATCTCGCGTCGATCGGGATGAGCGAGACCATCCACGCGGCCGCGCGGGGCGAGAACATCACCGTGATCTTCATCAACAACGCGGTGTACGGGATGACGGGCGGCCAGATGGCGCCGACGACGCTGCCGGGCCAGAGGACGTCAACTACGCCTTTCGGCCGCGACACGAAGCTCGCGGGGAATCCGATTCGGGTGAGCGAGCTCCTGAGCGCGCTCGACGGCCCGGCCTACATCGCGCGCGTCACCGTCACCAAGCCGCGGCGGATCCGTGAGGCGACGCGGGCGATCCGGAAGGCGTTCCGGGCGCAGATCGAGGGGTTGGGCTTCTCGCTGGTAGAGGTGCTATCCACATGCCCGACGCGCTGGGGCATGTCGCCCGGGAAGGCCATCACCTGGCTCGAGGAGACGATGATCCCGTACTACCCGCTGAAGGAGTTCGTGGTGGCCGAGCCGCTTCGGGAGAGCCATGACGCCTGAACCGTTCCATCATGGGGTGCTGATAGCCGGTTTCGGAGGGCAGGGCGTAGTGCTCGCCGGGAAGCTGCTGGCGACTGCGGCGCTCGCCGAGGAGCGCCAGGTGGTATGGGCGCCGTCATACGGCCCGGAGATGCGCGGGGGCCCGGTGCACTGCACGGTGATCATCTCCTCCGGGCGCATCGGCTCGCCGGAGATCTCCCAGGCCGATAGCCTGGTCATCATGGATCGCGCGTCGGTGTCGAAGTTCAGCGGCCGGGTGAAGCCTGGCGGACTGGTGGTGCTGAATAGCTCCCTCATCCCGGAGAGCGTCTCTGTGGATGGCTGCCCGACGCTGCGCATCGCAGCAAACGAGATCGCCGAGGAGATGGGCGATCTCAGAATCGCCAACGCGATCATGCTCGGCGCCTTCCTTACCCACCAACCAGTCGTGTCGGTCGCAAGCCTCGAGGACGCGATACGAACCGTCGGCAGGGAATCGGGGAGCAAGTCGGCGGCGATCGATCTGAACATCAGGGGGCTGGCGCGAGGGGTGGAGGTGGGGAGGGGGGAGTAGGGGGAGGCGCGGGGGAATCTAGCGATGCCTGCATTGCTCAACGTTCGATGGATGGAGGAACGTGCGCGACTCGCGCGAATGGACGGAAAAGCTCTTGAGTGGGACCTAGCGGACGTTCTTGTCCGAGACCTGAACTCAAGGTATCACCTCTCCCTGGGGCGTGTGCGCGCCCCGGACGAAGACAACCGTAGCACCCCTGCTCCCGATTGTCTTTACAGCGATCCCAAGGCCTCGGTCGCCGTTGTCATGGAAGTCAAACGCCTCTATGACCAGGCCCGACAGCAAGCCCATAGGCATTGGCAGAGGCTATGCCGCCGTCTGAACGAACTGCTCACCCCGTGCGTCCCGGATGGTGACTACTATCTGATGATCACCGGCAACGCGCGCGCTCTAATGGATAAGTGTGAAGAAGTCGCCGCAAGACTTGCCAAGCTGAAGAACACGAAGGGATGCGACCTAAGCTGCTTCTTTGGAGGTCGCGTTGTGGCAAGGCGCAGCGGCGTGCTCGTCGGAGGAGTCTCAGTGTGGCACAGCATGCCTGAGGCACCTGCTAACTTCGAGCGCAAGTACGTTGAGCATCTGCGGAGCGCGAATAGGAAGCTTAGCGGCTGGCGCGCGCAGGGGTATGAGACCTGTCTCCTCTACGACGCACGCCTGATCGACGCCCTCGACAGCGATGCGGTGGAACACTTTGTGAAGGCACATAAGCACGCGTACAGAAAGCGCGATGCGCCCACCTGGGCCCCAAGCAATCTCTGTCCCTTGGTCTATGATGACTTCTCGGAAATCGACCATGTGGTCGTTTTCGGCCTCACGGGCGACGGCGTAGCTGCGACATCCCTGTGGAAGCACGAACCTCCGTGCCACCTCACACGTGCGGCGTTTCCGGATCAGTGGATAATCCCCTGGGACCAGGAGTGACTCCCAGGGGAGGAAGGCCCCCGGGCAGGAGACCCCCTCCCGCCCTCCGAACTCCGCTTCATCACCTCTTCTGGAGACCCTCATGAGTGCCGTCGAGCAGGAACGATCCATCGTCCGCACGCTGGCCGAGAAGTTGGCCGACATTGCTGCCCTTCCTGTCCAGCAGGAGAAGGCCGAGATGTGGCGGCGGCTGAATCGCCTCGATCCCGTGCGGCCGATGGTGATGCTGCAGATGCTGGAGGACAGCGCGTGGCCGGACACGGGGATCGCAAAGAATCTGAAATGCACCGATCCCTTCTACCGGCGGCAGGAACTCCTGCTGCGGCGACTGCTGTATCAATGGCAGTACCAGGCCGGCGATATGGTGTTCGAGGCCGTATCTCATGCGCCCATCGCTGTGCACGACACGGGATTCGGCATCCAGGCGAAGGCGGAGAACCCCGATCACTGGTTTGGCGCATCCCGGTTTCTGGCAGTGATCGAGGACGAGGATGACATCGAGAAGATCAGGACGCCGCAGGTCAGCGTCGACTGGGAGGAGACCGAGCGCCGGTACCAGCGGCACTGCGAGCTGTATGAGGGCGTCCTGGAAGTGAGAAAGACCGGGCGTCAGGACTTCTGGTTCTCGATCTTCGACACCTACATTCAATGGCGCGGACTCGAGCAGGCGTTCCTGGACATGATCGACCGGCCGGAGTGGCTGCACCGGGTGATGGACCGGATGACCGAGGGTCACATCGCCGAGATCGAGGCGCTGGAGCGGCAGGGGGTGCTGAGCTTGAACAACGGGAACGTGCGAGTGGGCTCACAGGGGTTGGGCTTCACCGATGAGCTGCCACAGCCGGATTTTGATGGCGAGCACGTCCGGATCAGGGACCTGTGGGGGCACGCTTCAACGCAGATCTTCGCGGATGTATCGCCTGCGATGCACGAGGAGTTCGCGCTGCAATACGAGGCGCGGCTGCTCACACGTTTCGGCCTGAGCAGCTACGGGTGCTGCGAACCGCTGCACCGGAAGGTCGATATCGCCAGGAAGCACCTGCCGAACCTGCGGTGCATCTCCATGAGCCCGTGGGTGGATGTTGAAGCGGGCGCGGCGGCGGTTGGCAAGGACCTGATCTTCGCCTACAAGCCAAACCCGGCGATCATGGCTGGAGATACCTGGGACATCGATCAGGTGCGGGCCGACCTGCGGAGCGTGCTGGAGAAGACGCGGGGCCTGTCCGTAGCGATACTGATGAAGGACCTGCACACGTGCAACGGCCAGCCTGAGCGGATGTGGCAGTGGGCGAGCACCGCGGTGGAGCTGGCGGAGGAGTTCGCGAGCTGAGTTCTTGCTCGGGACGGCCGCAGAGCGGCTACTTCCGCTTCTTCCGCTCCAGGAATAGCTGCGTCTTCAGGATCAGCACGCAGGAAGCGGCGTGGGTGATGCCGCCGCGGAGCACGGCGCGGAAGGCCTCCTCGAACGGCATCTTCACTACCTGGGTGTTCTCCCCGCTCGGCGCCTGAGGGGCCTTGCGAGTTTGAGAGAGGCCGCGGGCGAGGAAGGTGTGGTTCGGCGAGTTCACGGTCGTAGTGAACGGATTCACCACCCCCATGTCGATCCACTCCGAGGCGATCAGACCGGTTTCCTCGCTCAACTCACGCAGTCCGGCCACCTCGGGCGATTCGCCGGACTCGATGCCGCCACTCACCGCCTCAAGCGTCTCCTCGCCGATGGCGTACTTGAACTCCCGCACCAGGTAGACGTCGTTGTTCTCCTC